>JADIMF010000084.1 GCA_017694915.1 Candidatus Ornithospirochaeta stercoravium | reverse complement strand
TAAATTCACCGTTGAAGCCGATGGGGAGACACTTACGGAGGAAACCGAGGATATATTCCGTGAGATTCTTGAAGGCGATCTGAAAGCAGATAAAGCCATTGCGGATTTTATTCGTTCTGAGAACCTTGTTTCCTATGACAACACAGGATTTGATGAGATGACATCCTATCCTGATACAAGATGCCTTGTTAATTACTATGGTATCAAGGATAAGCCGACGCTTCGCCGTATCGACAAGAGAATCTCATCTATAAGGACTGCAGAGCTTCTGAAAGAGCCTCTGGACATGCCTTTCTCATTCGATCAGCTTAAGGCTATACATTCTCATCTTTTCGGAGACCTCTATCCTTCGAGTGGAATGATAAGGACATCATCCTCGAAGAAGCACAGGGAATACTGCCAGCCTGAATATATAGAGCAGTCCGCAGAGAGGCTGTTCGGTAATCTGCGTGATTCAAAATACCTGAGAGGTATAGATGATCTTGATGATTTCGTTAATGAGCTCGCTTATTACATGGGAGAAGTGGAAGCTCTCCATCCTTTCGTAGATGGCAATGGACGTACGACACGCTTCTTCTTTAATGCTCTCTCGCTGAAGGCAGGCTATGTGATAGGATGGGGCAGTGCAGATCCTGACCATTTCCTTGAGGCGAATGTCGCTGCTCTTGATGGTGATTACCAGGCGCTGATAGATGTCCTTGAGGAGATTGTGATACCAATCAGGGAAGACTGAAGCATGAAGGAGCCGGCAATTGCTAGCTCCTGTTTTTTTCCTCGATTCCGAGAAGAATTTTCTTTGTTTCTATTCCGCCTTTCATACTGAAGCCGCCGAGACTTCCGTCTTTTCTTACCACTCTATGGCATGGAATGATTATGGGAATCGGATTGCTTCCGACAGCATTCGCAGCTGCACGCACGGCATCTTTTCTGCCCGCTGCTTCCGCTATCTCACTGTAAGTTCTTGTTTCGCCATATGGTATCGACAGCAATGCTTTCCATACGCTTTTCTGGAAATCAGTACCGCTTGGACAGAGCGGAAGATCAAATGTCTTTCTCTCTCCTCTAAAATATTCAGAGAGCTCTTTCTTAACTGAAGAGAGAAGAGGGGATGAATCCTCTTCTCCTTCTTCATCAGTTCCTGCAATTGAGATAATCGAGCCGTTTTCCTCAATAATCTCAATCACTCCGATTTCAGTCTTCAGGTAGCTCTTCACCTTTGACCTTCACCACGGGTTTCTGCCTTGGCCTTGAGACCTTTACCTTGTTTCTTATGAGATAGCACTTGTGGATGTTCGGATCATTCTCGAAATCCTTGCCGATGGTTTTCTCTGTTATATCCTCGACGATGAATCTATCGAGGATTCCCTCATCCATTCTGAAGCGCCTGTAGTTCGTGGAGAAGATGAGAACTCCTCCCGGTGCAAGGTGCATGCATGCCGCTTTGATAAGCTTCCAGTGATCACGCTGGACATCGAATGTATCGCGTCCGGTGCTGTTCGAGAACGTAGGAGGATCGCAGAATATGAGATCATATCTGTCGTATGTCTCCCAGAGCCATGAAATAGCGTCGTCACGATAGAAGAAGTTCTCGATATCCGTAGGATAACCGTTGATCTTCAGATTCTCGATTGCCCAATCAAGGTATGTAGAGGAGGCATCGACGGAAACTGTCGATACAGCCCCTCCCTTTATGGCATTGAGCGTTGCTGTTCCCGTATAGCAGAAGAGATTGAGGAATCTCTTTCCTTCCGCCATTTCCTGAATCATCTTCCTTACAGGTCTGTGATCGAGGAATATGCCTGTATCGAGATAATCCTGGAAGTTCACGAGAACTCTGAGGCCATTTTCTCTTACGATATTGAATCTGTTCGAGGTAGCAAGCCTGTTGTACTGGTTCTTTCCCTTCTGGCTCTTCCTTTCCTTTACATAGATATTCTCGATGTCGATGCCTGTTGCACGCTCTGTGGCATAGATAAGTTCATTGAGCCTTTCTTCGGCTTTCTCCTTATCTATGTAGTCAGGAGCCGCATACTCCGAGAGGTTTATCCATTTCCATTCATAGACATCGATTGCTGCCGCATACTCAGGGATGTCCGCATCGTATATGCGGTAGCATGTCACGCCTTCCTTCTCCATCTCACCCTTCAGGTTCTCGATGTTCTTCAGAAGCTTTCTGTAGACAATCTCGGCACCGCCTGTAAGCGGGGTGGAAAGCCTTATCCTCTTCCTTTCCTTTGCCTTCTCGATGAGCTCTGCTTTCTCCTCATCCGTGAAGATGATGTAATGGGCAGCCTGGCAGAGAATGGCTCCGTTGTACAGCGTATTCGTCCTGTCTGGTTTCATGTCGATATTCGACAGCAGTTCGCTTGAGCCTGTCAGTATCGTTGCCCTCCATCCCTTGAATACGTTCTGGAGAACGTCTCCGATGCCGGCATAGAGGTTGTCGATATCCTCGACTCTCATTCTCTCGCCATATGGAGGATCTGTTACAATATATCCCTTCTCTGTAGGGCAGTCCGATGGTTTGTATGAAAGGAAATCCTTTACAGAGAAATTGATCAGTCCATCAACACCTGCTTTAGCCGCAGCTTTCTCTGCAATACGGATTGCCTTGGATGAGATATCTGAGGCGTAGATGGTGATGTCCCTCTCATCGATTGCTTTCGCTCTTCTTTCCTCAGCTTCAGCTTTTATGCTGTTCCAGAGCTCTGCATCGAATCCATTGAGGCGTTCGAATGCGAAAGGCTTCGTTCTGATCAGTCCTGGTGCTGTATCAGATGCCATGAGCGCGGCTTCTATCGCTACTGTGCCTGAGCCGCAGAATGGATCGAGGAATACTCCTGGGTTTCCGTCATTGACGGTTTTCTTCCATTCGCTTCTTGATATGAGTGCAGCCGCAAGATGCTCCTTGAGTACTGCATCTGTCTGGTCGTCCCTGTAACCACGCTGATGAAGACCTTCGCCGGAGAAGTCTGCGTACCACACGACAGTCCTGTCATGGATGTGCACATGAATCGTGATATCAGGATCATCTATGTTCACATCAGGCCTTACACCATCATACTTCTCCTTTATATGATCGCAGATTGCATCTTTCACCTTCAATGCTGCATAGTGGCTGTTTCGGATCCAGCGGCATGCCTGGGAGGTGCATGTAATCTTGATTGTAGTTTCCGGGTTGATCCAGTTCTCCCAGGGAAGGGCAAGCGTCGACTCATAGAGCTCCTCGTCGCTTTCTGTATCTTCATCTATATAAAGAGCCATAAGCAGCCTAGAAGCAACGCGTGAATACATGCAGAAGCGCATTCCTGTTTCCACAGTGCCTTCGAATTCCACTCCAGATGATGTCTGTCTTACGTCTTCAGATCCTGCTTTTCTTGCTTCCTCTACTACCAGATCTGCCTGATTAGCTGCGCATGCTGCGAAGAATATCATTTCTCCTCCATAAAAAGCTTCTCGATTTCTGCTTTATCGAAACTATAATCAGTGCCGCAATTAAGGCACTCAAGAACGAGGGGGAACTCTCCCTCGAGTATTGCTTTTCTGTCATTTTCAGGAAGTGCTGAGAGATATGAGCGGAAGTGGTCTCTCGAGCATGGGCATGAGAACCCTATCGGTGTGTGTCCGATGTGCTCAGGCTTCCATTTCCCGAATTCCTCTTCGACGTATTCCTTTGCGCTTCTTCCTTCCGAGAGGAAAAGCCCCATATTCGTAAGCTCAGCAGCCTTTGCCTGTAGTTCTTCGAGAATATTCTCAGGACATCCTGGAAGTGCCTGTATGAAAATACCTCCAGCTCCCCATACTCTTCCTTTATCATCGAAGCGGATTGAAAGATAGAAAAGCGATGGTGTCTGCTCCGACTGGGAGAAATACAGCGCAAGATCTTTTGCGATGTTCCCGTATTCGAGCATGATCTGGCCCGAGAAAGGAGCCTTTGAACCTTCGAGTATTTTCGTTATGGTCATGAATCCCGGTCCGAACAACGGTGATGTATCAAGATTCTCTAGCGGCTTTGAGAGAGGTATAGGATTGTTTCTCAGGAAGCCTCTTACCGCACCCGAAGCCCATGATTCTACGGATAAGCCTTTTATCGGGCCTCCGCATTCAATATCCATCTGGACTCTGTCCTTGCCCTTTACGACGGATGAGAGGAGGGCTGCCGCGATATAAGCCTGACCGAGGACATATGTCTCGATAAACCCTGTGTTATGGTTGGCCTTCATCTTGTTCAGCATCGTCGTTGCTGATACGCTCGATAACCTTATATTCCCATCTGAGAGAAGGAAAACCTCCCTTCCGTCTGCCGGAAGAGAGGATATATGTTCCTGTAACTCCGTATCTTCTATAGCTCTGGAAATCATGGCTATAGATTATTTGACAGTATATTTTTCTGCAAGAGCTCTGAATTCGTCGGCTTCCAGAACTTCCTTGTCCATCAGCTCTGCTGCGATATGCTCAAGAGCATCCTTGTTCTTCCTGAGATTCTCAAGCACGTGGCTATAGCGTTCGCTGATGATCCTCTCAGTCTCGTTGTCGATATACTCCTGTGTCGCTTCCGAATATTCGCGGCCACCATTCACGCCTTCTATTCCACTTGATGTCTTGGGAAGCGTCATGTTCCTGTATTTTTCAGACATTCCGTATTCAGTAATCATCTGCCTTACCGTATCGGAGGCGCGGGATATATCATTGCTGGCTCCTGTTGAGATATCTCCGAAGATCGTCTCTTCCGCAGCCCTTCCTCCGAGCATCACATCTACAGATCCCAGCAGTTCATCCTGTGATAACAGGAATCTGTCCTCTGTCGGATACTGGAGTGTGTATCCGAGGGCTCCGAAACCACGCGGGATGATCGATATCTTCGATACCGGTGAAGAACCCGGTGTGAGGAATGCCGTGAGCGCATGGCCTGTTTCGTGATAGGCGACTCTCGTCCTTTCCTCCTTGTTCAGCACGCGGCTCTTTCTCTCGAGACCTGCTATAGATTTCTCTATCGCTTCCTCGAAATCCTCCTGCGTCACGCTGTTCCTTCTGTTTCTGACAGCCTGAAGCGCGGCTTCATTCGCGATATTCGCAAGATCCGCACCAGCAAGTCCTGCTGAAGCCTGCGCGATTTTTCTCAGGTCAACATTCTCTGCAAGCTTCATGTTCTTTGTATGGATCTTCAGTATAGCTTCTCTTCCATCCAGATCTGGTTTATCGACAAGTACCTGCCTGTCGAAACGGCCCGGCCTGAGTAGGGCAGGATCCAGGACTTCGGCTCTGTTGGTTGCGCCGAGGATTATGACGCCTGTCCTTGAATCAAATCCATCCATCTCCACAAGAAGCTGGTTCAGTGTCTGCTCCCTCTCATCATTTCCGCCGATGGAGGCATCCGATCTCTTCCTTCCTATTGCATCGATTTCGTCTATGAAGATGATACAGGGGCTTTTCTCCCTTGCCTGCTTGAAAAGATCCCTTACTCTAGCAGCACCTACACCTACGAACATCTCGACGAAGTCAGCACCGCTCATTCTGAAGAACGGTACACCGGCTTCTCCTGCCACTGCTTTTGCAAGGAGTGTCTTTCCTGTTCCCGGAGGACCTACAAGCAGGACACCCTTCGGTATCTTCGCTCCCATTTCAGTGTAGCGGTCAGGATTCTTCAGGAAATCCACGACCTCGACAAGTTCTGCTTTCGCCTCATCTTCTCCCGCAACATCGGCAAAACGAATTCCCGTGTCATCTTCAGCCACGAGCTTCTTGCTGTTCTGGCTGAATGACATGACACCCTGCGCACCTCCTGAAAGGCGCTTGGACATCCACCAGTAGAAGATGAAGAATATTGCGATAGGGAAGAGCATTGAAATAAGATAGCTTATTGCCGAAGGTTCTACCGGTTCCGTCGCATAGTATTCCACATTCATTGAATCAAGAAGGGGAACGAACGAGGGATCGTCAATCATGTATGTCTGATAAGCTGTTATCGAGGATGTATCGATTGACTGCGGTATTCTCCTTTCCGCCGCGATGCTTCTGAGCGTCGCTGCCGCATCCGATTTCGTCATGCCGTATCCGATATACTGATCTCCATCGAAGGCTACCTGTACGATTTTTCCTTCGCTTATCAGGGATTTGAATGTGCTGTAATCGACATTCAGCGCCTCATTCAGCGAATGGGACAAAAACAGGTTGTTTGCTATGATGATCAGGATGAAGGCTATAACGAAATACCATATTGAGAAAGTGAATTTCTTCTTGGTGTTGTTGCTGTTATCATTCTGAAGCCCCGGTTCCTGTTTAGGGCTTTTCTTATGTTCCTTAGCATTGCTTTCCAGCATTATGTTGTTTTTTTCGTCACTCATAATATAAATATAACCACTGCAAATGAATCGTGAATCTCAGAAATATGGAGTCTTTGTGAAGGCAAGACTATAAGGCGTCTTTGGGATATAATCACAATATGAAGAGACGGAAGTGGAGCAGAGAATGGACTCCTGAGAAGAAGGAGATCCTTATTACAACCAGTATTGTGACACTTTTCGTCGTGATTACCCTTGTGCTCCTTGGCTTCATGTCATATCTCCTGATCTCTTCAGAGAGCCTTCGTGTCGAGAATGCGGTAGAGAGGGCTTTCAATGATGTGATAATAGCGCTTCAGCAGGGTGAGGAGACTATTCCTGAGACGATGCAGAACAGGAATGTCCTTGGCTTCGGATATTACACGCCAGCAGGTAATCCGATCTATCTCTGGGGAGATGTCTATCAGAGGCTTCCTTTCAGTCTGTTTGATGACAATTCAGTACTTTCCGATACCCTTATCTCAATAAACCGCGATTCAGGACGTATCGAATGCATGCGATATGCTGAGGATATAAAGATCAATGCCGAGAATATCTTCTCAGGTAACAGAAACGGTGTTCTCGGTTTTCCTGATGTGATATTCCTATCATTCGACGCTTCCTCATTCATCGAACGCATGGCGCTTACGAGAGCAGTCTCCCTGATAGCAATCATCGTTATAATCATCATCTATCTTCTGATTCTCTCGATCCTCAGGGAAAACAGGAAGTACAGGGAGACACTGAGAAAGCAAGAGAATCTTGTAGGGCTTGGTGAAGCCGCGAGGACGCTGACCCATGAGATAAAGAATCCTCTTTCAGCAATCCGCATACAGCTTGCAATACTTAAGAGGGAAGTCGATGAATCCATCCTGCCGGATGTGCTCGTGATAGACAATGAGACGGACAGGCTGACGAAGCTGACCGATAAGGTCTCGGAATTCCTTCATAACCCTATAGGGCATCCGGAAGAGATCGATCTCATTTCCTCCATGCAGGATCTTCTGCCTCTTTTCAAGGAGAACATAAAGTGGGTAGAACCCTCCTTTTCCAGTGCTCCTGTCCTTTTCGACAAGATGAGGCTCCGTTCCGTTCTTGAGAACCTGTTGAAGAATGCGATAGAGGCCTCTGAGGATGGGCCTGTTGATATCGAGGCTGAGATCTCTGCAGATAAAGAAGGCTTCTATCATGTATTCATAAGAGACAGGGGAAAAGGAATCAGGAAAGAGGATGAGAAGAGGATCTTCGATCCGTTCTTCACTACCAAGATACATGGTTCAGGCATCGGCCTGTCGATATCTTCACGTTTTGTCTCTGCCGCTGGCGGAACTCTGAGACTGTATCCGAGACAGGATGGCGGGACGATAGCGGAAGTAAGGCTTCCGCGTTCTGGAAGGAGAAATAGGAATGAAGGTTCTTATATGCGATGATGAAGAGAATATCAGAAATCTGATGAAGCGCTTTCTTGCGCTTGAAGGTCTCGATTCCGACACGGCGGAGAATGGTCTGTCTGCAGAGAGGATGCTTCGATCCGATGTATATGACGCGGTGCTTATCGACCTGAGGATGCCAGGGATGGATGGCCTTGAGCTTCTTAAATGGCTGAGGCAGGAAGGCTTCCGGATGCCCGCGATAATGATAAGCGCCCATGGTGAGATAACCGATGCCGTCGAAGCGCTGAAGAATGGCGCTGATGATTATATCGTGAAGCCGTTCGATCCCGAGGAGGTCGTGATAAAGCTCAAGAACCTTGTCGAGGCGGCATCCCTGAAATCTGTTGCAGAGAGCTCCGGTAAAGACGGCAGTCTTGTAGGCGAAAGCCCTGAGATGATGGATGTACAGCGTATCATCGAGAAGATTGCCCCGACTCATGCCACTGTTCTCATAACAGGAGAGTCCGGTACAGGAAAGGAAGTCGTTGCGAGGGAGATTCATCGTCTCTCTTCGGTGAAGGAAGGGCCGTTCATCGCGATAAACATCGGAGGTGTTCCGGAGAATCTTCTTGAATCGGAGCTTTTCGGTTATGAGAAGGGAGCATTCACAGGAGCACTGCAGCGTAAGACAGGTCTCTTTGAGCTCGCATCCGGAGGTACTTTGTTCCTTGATGAGATCGGTGATATGCCATTCTCTCTTCAGGTCAAGATTCTCCGTGTCCTGCAGGAAAAGAAGATAACAAGGCTTGGTGGTACGAATCCGATGCCGATAAATGCCAGGATAATAGCGGCGACGAACAAGGATCTTGAGTCGATGGTAAGGGAAGGACATTTCAGGGAAGATCTCTTCTACAGGCTGAATGTTGTGAGAATCCATATTCCGCCTCTTCGTGAACGTCCTGCCGATATCCCTGTCCTCGCGGCATATATCATAACGAAATACAGCAAGGAGATGGGGCTGAAGATCACCGGTTTCACTCCTGAAGCGCTCGATGCTCTCAGGCATCATAGCTTCTATGGGAATGTTAGAGAGCTTGAGAATATCATCGAGCGTGCAATGATATTCGCAGATTCAGAGACGATAGGGATAAATGATCTCGATTTAAGATCCGGTCTTCAGAAGAATGATGTTCAGAAAGCTGTTCCTGCTTCCGATGTCCTTACTCTGCGTGATGCGGAGAGAAACGCGATAATCAGGGCACTGCAGAGATGGGAAGGAAACAGGACAAGGGCCGCTGAGGAACTTGGCATATCGAGACGTACGCTTATAAGCAAAATCCAGGAGTATGGAATTGGAAAAGAATCCTTATAGGATTATTATCTGGGTAGGAGATTCAGAATGAAAAGGATTCTTGTTTATATCATGGTTCTTCTCTCTGCATTCATGCTTTCAGCGGGAGAAGTCGATGTTGCGGCTCTCCGCGGGCCTACTTCGATGGGACTGGTTAAGCTGATGGAAGAGAGTGAGAATGGCCTTACGGATAATAGCTATTCATTTACGCTGGAAGGTGCACCGGATGCAATCGTTCCTCTTCTCGTAAAAGGCGATATCGATGCAGCCGCCATCCCAGGCAACCTTGCTTCTGTGCTTTATAATAATACGAAAGGGCAGATCGAGGTCATCGCGATAAACACCCTCGGTGTTCTCTATATAGTGGAGAATGGGGATTCCATTCAGAGTGTCGATGATCTCAGGGGCAGAACGATATATTCCGCAGGAAAGGGATCGACCCCTGAATATGCTCTTCAGTATATTCTCTCTTCCAATGGTCTTGAGGTTGGAAAGGATGTGTTCATCGAGTGGAAAAGCGAGCATGCCGAATGCGTGGCGGCCCTCAAGGCTGACAAGAATGGATGCGCTATGCTTCCTCAGCCATTTGCCGCGACAGCGATGATGCAGGATGGCAACATAAGGATTGCTCTCGATCTCAACGATCTCTGGGAGGAGCAGGTAGGTTCAGTCCTCATAACTGGCGTGACTGTCGTCAGAAAGGATTTCGCTTCAGAGAATCCTGAGACGTTGCAGGCATTCATGGAGGATTACGCGTCTTCTGTGGAATATGTCCAGTGCGATGTTCCAGGAGCCGCGGCTCTCATCGGAAAATACGGAATAGTACCAGAGAAGGCAGCTCTTGCAGCTCTTCCATACTGCCGTATCTCGTTCATTACAGGCGAGGAGATGAAAGAGGCGCTCTCCGAGTATCTTTCAATACTGTATGATGCGAATCCGAAAAGCGTAGGCGGCGCACTGCCTGACAATGGTTTCTACTACACAGAGAACTAGGATTATAAAAGCCGGTGCGATAGCGTTCTGGCTTGCTGTATGGGAAATAGCTTCTCTCCTTATCGGGGAGGAGCTGTTCCTGCCGTCTCCTATCTCTGTGCTGGAAGCTCTTGCAGCTTCTGCTGTTGACCTTTCATTCTGGTCCGCGGTTCTATTCACGCTTGAGCGTATAATCCTTGGTTTTATAATCTCATTGTCATCTGCTGTGATTCTTGCGTTTCTTTCCTATCGCTGGAGAATCCTTGGCATCCTTCTTGAACCTATTGTGAAAGTCGTGAGGGCCACCCCTGTAGCCTCAATTGTCATCCTCATCCTTGTCTGGGTAAGAAGCCGCAATCTTTCCGTCGTGATTTCCTTCATGATGGTTTTCCCCGTTGTTTATCAGAATGTCCTGAAAGGCCTCGGCGATACGGACAGGAATCTCATCGAGATGGCAGATGCGTACAGGATAAGGACGCTGAAGAGAATCAGGTATATCTATCTTCCGTATCTTGTTCCGTATCTGGAAAGCGCCATAAGCATATCTCTCGGTCTTGCGTGGAAGAGCGGAATAGCTGCTGAGGTCATAGGGCTTCCGGACGGATCCATAGGCGAGAGAGTCTATGAAGCTAAGATCTATCTTTCTATGCCCGATCTCTTTGCATCAACTGTGACTGTCATAATCCTTGCTTTCGTATTCGAGAGAGTGTTCCTTTATCTTTCACGCATCATCCTCAGGAGGATATCGAGATGAGAATAACGATAGAAGAGAAGAGATTCGGCGATAAGCTTATATTCTCATCGGTGGTTTTCGATATCAGAAAAGGCATGAGAACCGCGCTCCTCGGACCTTCAGGAAGAGGAAAGACAACGCTTCTCCGTATCGCTGCAGGGCTTGATGATGATTTCATAGGAAGGGTGGATGACAGACCGGAGATGCCTGGGATTCTCTTTCAGGAGGACAGGCTTTCCGAGAGAGTGAGCGTATTGTCGAACCTGATGGCTGTTACAGATGACAGGCAGAAAGCGCTTGAAGCACTTGGGAGAGTCGGGCTTGAAGGCGAGGGGGGACATTATATACCTGAGCTTTCAGGGGGAATGAGGAGAAGGGTCGCTATTGCAAGGCTGCTTCTGCTGCCCTCGGACAGTGTTTTCCTGGATGAACCATTTCAGGGCCTTGATGGGGAATCGAAGAAGATTGCCGCATCTGCTCTTCTGGAATATTCGCAGGGAAAGACAATGCTGTTCATAACCCATGATGAGGAAGATGTGAGCCTTCTTGGAGCGGAGAGTGTCATAAGACTCTGAGTTGACTGTCTCAATCGATTTGTTCATTATTGCAGAAGAGGTGTAATCCATGGCACTTAATTGCGGTATAGTCGGACTTCCGAATGTGGGGAAATCAACAATATTCTCAGCTGTTACATCAGCACCTGCAGAAGCAGCTAATTATCCATTCTGCACAATCGATCCTAATATCGGGATAGTATCTGTTCCTGATAAGCGTCTTGATGAGATTTCACGTCTCATACCTTCAAAGAAGGTAACGCCTGCAACGGTTGAGTTCGTTGACATTGCAGGGCTTGTGAAAGGCGCCTCACAGGGCGAAGGTCTTGGTAACAGATTCCTCGCTTCAATAAGGGAGGTCGGAGTAATTGCGCATGTTGTAAGATGCTTTGAGAATCCTGATATCATCCATGTTTCCAATAAAATCGATCCGAAAAGCGATATCGAGACGATAAACATCGAGCTTTCCCTTGCGGATCTCGAGACAGTCGAGAAGCGCTATGAGAAGATGACGAAGATGTCGAGAGTCTCCAAGGAACAGCAGAAGGAGAATGAGAAGGTCCTTCCTGTGATGGAGAAGATCAAGGCATGTCTCTCAGAAGGTATTCCTGCCCGTACGCTGAATCTGGATGAGGATGAGCTCGCGCTTGTCTACGATCTTCATCTCATGACACTCAAGCCGATTATCTATGTCTGCAACGTAGACGAAGATGGAATCAGCGAGGACAATGAGTATGTCAAGGAAGTTAGAGAGATAGCAAAGGGTGAGAATGCACCTGTCGTTGTAATCTGCGGCAAAATCGAGTCCGAGATAGCAGCTCTCGATTCAGAGGAGGACAGGAAGGAGTTTCTTGAGGCGGCAGGTCTTTCGGAAAGCGGCCTTAATCCTCTTATCCGCGCGGCTTATTCATCCCTTGGGCTCCGTACATTCTTCACAGCTGGCCCTGATGAGGACCGTGCATGGACTTTCCGTGCCGGTTCCAAGGCACCGCAGTGTGCTGGAGTCATCCACTCGGATTTCGAAAAGGGTTTCATCAAGGCAGAGGTATACAGCGTTGATGATCTCATAGAATACGGCTCTGAAGTGCACGTGAGAGAGGCTGGAAAGCTGAGGCTGGAAGGTAAGGAATACGTGGTTCAGGATGGAGATATCGTATTCTTCAGATTCAACGTGTGATTGACAGCCGCATCGAAAGGTGCGGTTTATTTCTTTTCACTGGATAATATTGACAGAGATTCCTATCTGTCGTAGATTAGGCATGCTGTCATAATGCAGCAATAAAACTGACACATTGTTTACTGGAGGGTAAAATCTATGGCAAGGTATACAGGTCCTAGATTCAAGCAGTGCAGAAGACTTGGTGTTAATGTATGTGGACATCCCAAGGCAATGGACAGAGCAGGTTCACCTGCTTTCGCAAAGAGAAAGAAGCCTACTGATTACAGCAGGCAGCTGACAGAGAAGCAGAAGCTCAAGGCATATTACGGAGTTCTTGAGAAGCAGCTTCACAAGTATTTCGAGAAGGCTCTCAAGTCTAACCTCAACACAGGAGATGCTCTTGTAATCTCCCTCGAGAGAAGACTTGACAATGCAGTCTACCGCATCGGTTTCGGTAACTCGATCAGACTCGCACGCCAGCTCGTTTCCCACGGACACATCCTCGTAAATGGCAAGAAGGTCGATATCCCTTCATACCAGATCAACGTTGGTGATGTTATCTCCCTCAAGGAGAAGTCAAGGAATAATGAGCACTTCAAGGAATGCTTCCTTGGTCACCCATCATTCAATCTCCCGTATTTCGAGAGAAACACAGATGAGTTCTCCGGCAAGCTGACAAGACTTCCTGAGAGGAATGAGATTCCAGTTCAGGTAAACGATCAGCTCGTTGTTGAGTACTACTCAAGGTAATAGTCTTCTATAAGTGCCTTCAGTCCGGCCCACATCCGGCTAGTGAAGGGGAAAAGGCCACATTCCAATCCTGCCTCTCCCTGGATGCGTACTCTGACGGCTGCCCTCAAGAAAAGAGTACGAGGAAGGTTTCTGGTCCCAGCTTCGGCTGGGATTCTTTTTTTTCCTTCTCTGTCGTAAAATAATGTCATCAAACGCCAAAGGAGAATGTTTATGATTAGAAAGACCGTTTCCCTTTTGCTTCTTATCTGCTTTGTAGGCTCAATGGGATTGTATGCTGCAGATAGCGTAGACGCGCTTTCATATGAGTAGCGTCAGGCATATTTCAGAGATGCGCTCAGCATACAGACAGTGGATCGTACGGAGATTTCGGGCGGAATATATGATTACGGCTATTGGGGTGGATATGCCTCCACATGGGCTGAGAGCAACACGACCACAGATTGGTATCCTTATGAAGGGGCTTTCCAGATCAGTAAGGTCGATTTCTATGAGCTTGCAGGACAGTATGATCTTGCCGCAGCAGAGGCTAAAGCTGAGAAGTTCAATAATTCGATGGCAATTGCAGGCTGGAGCGTTCTGGGTGCTGGTTTGCTGACAATGCTTTCATCGCTCTTCTTCATCGCTCTTCTTCATCGATGATCCAAATGCTACCGACTGGTGGCTTCTTGGAATCGGCGGCGTCATAAGCTGCGTAAGCGTTCCTCTTCTCTGCATTCAGGTCTCAAATGATGTCTCCATCTCATTTGCAGTGGGACTTGCTGATAACTACAACAAGAGGCTTCTGGAATCGTTTTGACAGTAATCCTTAATTCCATTCTGCACTGAATGATATAGGTTCATTAAGCAGAAGGAAATCGATGATAGGGAAGCTGAATCTTATCGTATTGCTGTCTATGGCCTCACAGCCTTCTGTGGCCGTTATGGTTCCAGGTACTGTTATATCCATAGTTACCTGACCGTTTCTTATCGCCTCAGGACCATCTTCTCCGAGGAGGAAGTAGATCATATCGAGATAATCCTCCTCGCTCATTCCCTGATTATATTCAGCTGCATATACCTCGAAGTTCGGATCTGCGAGGAATGGTACGATTTTCTTCAGCTCCTGGTAGCTCTCTATATCGAGATAGAGGGAAATGGAGTTGTCTGTGATTGTAAGAAGCGTCTGCTCATCTGCATTGAAATCCGAAAGGAGTTTCTCGAGCGAGGAATAAGAGAAGGATATGAGATATTCATTCTCTCCCGTCTTCTCCCATGATGATTCCTCAATAGAGGCAATTCCAGTCATTCCGTCCACATAGCCGGAAATCGCGCTATCCATGATTGATTCGTCGTTTTCCGGAAGGAACTCAGCAAAATCACCAAGCACATCGATGAAGAACTGCTCTACATGGATATCGGAGACACTTTCTCCGCTTCTGTCGCTGTTTATGGTGAGTTCTTCGGTAACCGTACATGCGGAAAGAAGGAATACGATTAATGCAATCAGTGGGAATATACGCTTCATAAGCAAAGGATAATCTATCTCACCATGGCTTGCAATTGCAGTAGACAGCCTTGCTTTTTTTATGCTATGACACTGAATCTGGTGAGATAAATGACAAAAAGGCTTTTATTTGTTAGTTTTCTCCTGCTTTTTGCAGGTTTTTCTTTTGCTTCAGGATTGGAAGCAGAGGCCGTATCATATCCTTCATCTGTGTATTTTTCGTGGAAACCTGTGGAAGGCGCAGTCTATTATGATATCTATAACGGACAGGATTTCGTCGTCCGTCTTCCATCTTCAGAGCATTCATATACAGTTGAAAGGCTTTTATCATCAGAGTCCTATTCATTCTCCATCGCTGCGAGAACAGAAGACAATATAACGCTCGATGCCTCTTTCCTTGATGTGGAAACAGATTCGTGGGATGGCATATATGAATGGGTGAATGAAACCGATAAGGACAATAAGGGGAAGATGGAATCATACAGGGTGAGGCTTGAAACACGCATGGATCCAATGGTTGGAGAGTACCATGCTGTGTATCTTATCAAGGATGGCATGGAGCTTCCCATATTCCCTCTTTATGATTTTTCCGATAAATCTTCAGGGGAGTGGGTTGATTTCGATGATGAGGGTATTGCCGGTACTTCATATCGTATCAATGCAAAGCTCTTCAACACCTCGCCTTTCAACCCGTCAAAGTGGAGAATGGACAAAGTCGTGATTGACTATGATTCAACTTCCGCTTACATTCAGACAAGCGCAATGGGTATGATATTCGAAACTGTGACGAGATATGAGCTCTATTGCGAAGATGGCAGCATGAAGATGTCCCTGACTACCGAAGGAAGCGGGGTGGTGGATAGTTTCCTTTTCAGGAATCCGAATCCAGGAGAGGGGGATGCCTTCATTCTGACGCGTATCGGTTAGGAGGTATAGCTTGATAGCTGATCCAGATAAGAAGACCTTGATAATAGTCGAGTCTCCGACAAAAGCCAGGACTATTACAAGATTCCTTCCAGACACCTGTACTGTAATGGCCTCTATGGGCCACGTGGCAGATCTTGCTACTGCACCGAAGACAGGTATTTATGGTGTAGATGTAGATAATGGCTATGAGCTGGAATATGTAGTCGATCCGTCAAAGGCTTCGATGATCAAGGAAATGAAGGCAAAGCTGAAGGGCTCTGAACAGCTTGTGCTTGCAACTGATGAAGACCGTGAAGGTGAGTCCATATCCTGGCATCTTCTCAATATCCTTAAGCCGAAATGCCCTGTATACAGAATGGTGTTCCATGAGATCACGAAAAGCGCGATCATAAACGCATTCTCCAACTGCAGGGAACTCGATATGAATCTTGTCCATGCACAGGAGGCGCGTCGTGCCGTAGACCGTCTTCAGGGCTATGGTATTTCCCCTCTTCTTTCTCACAAGCTCGGAGGAAAGTATTCAGCTGGGCGTGTACAGTCACCGGGGCTGAAGCTTGTTGTCGAGAGGGAGAAGGAAAGAAGAAGATACAGAAGCTCCGAATACACATCCCTTGAAACCAAGATGGAAGCTGATGGAATGAAGTTCAGTTCGACTCTCGTGAGAATCGGGGAAGACAAAGTCGCTTCATCATCAAGCTATGACAGGGAAACCGGAAACCTCAAAAGCGGATATATAGCGCTCAGCTCTGAAAAAGCTGAGGAAATAGCGTCGGAGGTGAAAGGAAAATCAGCTGCGGTATTCAGCGTTACGAACCGCGAGAAGATACAGTCTCCTTCCAAGCCTTTCACAACGTCGACTCTGCAGCAGGATGCATCGCGTAAGATGAAGAAATCCGTCAAGGAGATCATGGCGATTGCGCAGCATCTCTATGAGAACGGCTTCATAACATATATGAGAACGGACTCCCCGACACTGTCATCTGAATGTATCAATGCCGCCCGTGTCCAGGTTGAGTCGTTATTCGGCAGTGATTACCTTTCTCCTCGTCCAAGGAATTATAAGGCGACGGATGAGAACGCACAGGAAGCACATGAGGCCATAAGGCCTGCCGGTGATCATTTCAGGCGCCCTGAAGAGACGGGCCTTTCTGGTGATAACCTCCGTCTTTACACGATTATCTGGCGCCGTACGCTGGCAACCCAGATGAAGGATGCTGAGAAGAGTACCACATCGGTATTGTTCGCTCTCGATGACTATATGTTCTCCTCATCAGGAACAACCATAAAATTCCCAGGCTTCCTGAAGCTTTATCAGGTGGCGACGGATGATGATGAGAAAGAGGAGGAAGAGGGAATCCTTCCATCTCTTGAAGCCGGCAATTCCGTCGATATCGTTTCAGCTGAATGCAAAGCCCATACCACGGAGCCTCCTGCCCGTTACAATGAGGCATCGCTTGTGCAGAAGCTCGAGAGCGAGGGAATAGGGCGCCCATCAACATATGCCGCTATCATCTCGACGCTTCTTGACAGGAAGTATGTGACAAGGGTTAATCAGCAGCTTGTCCCGACATTCACGGGATTCTTCGTTGATTCGTTCCTTGAAAGCACGTTCCCTGTGTATGTTGGCTATGACTTCACCTCCAGAATGGAGAAAGGACTTGATAAGATAGCTGGCGGAGAGGAGACAAAGACTGCATTCCTCGATAGATTCTGGAAGGGTTCTGATGATTTCCATGGACTTCATGCGGATCTTGTAAGCGTTTCAAATACAGTAAGGACATCCGAGGTTAAGAGTCTTTCGATTCCAGGCCTTTCCTATGTATTCAAGCATGATGATTCCGATGTCCATTACTCGATAAGAATCAGCAAGTTCGGGCCGTATCTCGCTTCTGACTATTTCGACAAGGAAGCGGGAAAGAACAAGATGGTTTCACTTGATCAGGCCAAATACTTCCCGGGAACGTTTACGGATAATGATGCCGCGTCCATTCTCTTCCCTGATAACAGCGCGGTTGAAATCGTTGATGGGATTTACCAGATGGAAGGACGCTATGGCATTTATTATAAGCGCCAGAGTGACGGGAAGATTGTCAATGGACTCAGGGATAAGAAGAAAACCTTGTCCCCAGAGCTTATAAAGCTTGCATTTGAGCTCCCGAAGAGCCTCGGTGCAGACGAGGATGAGGAAGAGGTTATCCTCGTTTTCGGACCATATGGCTTCTACGCGAACTACAAAGGCAAGAACTATCCTGTAGCCAATCCGGAAAGCGTAAGCATGGAGGATATCATTAAGGTATCGAACGGAGGGAAGCAGGATTTCCCTGTAATCAAGGATTTCGGGTTGTATGAGGATAATCCTCTCCAGCTTCTCGATGGCAGATACGGACCTTTTATCAGGTGGGGAAAGAAGAACTGTGCCCTTTCAAAGGAGCTGAAGGAGAATCCTTCCGCGATAACCGAGGAGGATGCAAGGAAAATTGCCTCAGAAGCACCTGAGAAGAAGGCAAAGAGACGTACAGCAAGACGTACCAGGAAGGCATGACGCCACTTGACTGATAGCCTTAAACACTGTACGGTAACGTAGTCAATAGACGGATGACCCTGTAGCTCAGCTGGATAGAGCGTCCGCCTCCTAAGCGGAAGGTCGGCAGTTCGAATCTGCCCAGGATCATTGATGAAAGCTTCATTCAGAATCTGGATGAGGCTTCTTTTTTCATTCATGCATTCTTTGTTTTCACGAGAACGATTGCAGGTATTGATGCAAGAAGAGCAGCTATGCCACAGGCGGAGAATATAGCCTGTACACCAAGGATATCTGCAAGAAGACCGAAGAAAAGCGGTGCTAGTGTATTTGCGATGCTTGTAGAGAGTGAGTTTACGCTGTATGCCGCTTCATATTCAGTTTCACCAACGGATTGGGCAATCATAGTGCTTACTATTGGAACAGTGCCTTTTGTGAAGAAACCAAGAATAAGAGCGAGGAGCGATATGATCACAGCCGATGGACTTAATGCGAGGATGATGAGCGCGATGAAGATACAGCACTCACAGCCTATGAAGAGATATTCTTCCTTCACTCTGTCAGTAAGCCTTCCCATTATGACTTTTCCAAGGAGGTTGCCTACAAAGAAGACTGATGTGAACACGCCGATGAAAGCCGTATCTATTCCCCTGAATGTCAGAAGGAATGGGATGAAGATGAAAAGAGAGGCATTTGCAAATGAATCGAGGAAGCTTGCGACATTCGACAGCTCGAAAGCTTTTTTCTTCAGTATCGAATAATCGAGCTTCTTCTTGCTTTTACTTGCAGTTTCTTTATTTCCATCATTTCTTCTTAATGCATAGATGAAGCAAAATAGGAAAAGAAACAGAGCGGCAATTCCATACAGAAATGATGTGAAGCGCCAGGATGTAAGTCCGATTATGAATGTGACAGCCGCGGCAAATGCAATTCTTCCTATATCACCGGTTGCGGCGAATATTCCCATATTCCTTCCAAGCTGTGATGACGATGATTCCTTTGCGACGGCAGAGAAGGCAATAGGGTGGAATATTCCGAATGCTATGCTTCCAAGTATGAAAGCGGCGAATATCGCGGCTATTCCTCCTGCGGTTCCGAGGAGGAGAAAGCCTATGCTGTAACAGAGCACGGCAAAGCTGAGAAGCCTTACAGCTCCGAATCTGGCTGCAGCTGCACCTGCAGGGAGTGCAAGTATTATTCCGGAGAAACTAAGAAGTGATCCAAGTAGTCCAATCATGGAGAGCGGAATGCTGAATTCCTCTGCTGCGAATGGCAGTACAAGAGGCATTGCCGCAAGATATCCGTCGTTGAATAGATGTAGAATTGGAAGAAGCATCCTGTTTCTCCTGCCTTTCTTTCATTATCGCATGGACCATGGAACAGATGAAAGGTACACTATGACCATGCTGAGAATCGCATTTCTCCAGATTGCCCCCACAGGAAGTCTTGATGGAAACCTTGAGAAAGGAATTATGATGTGCAGAAGAGCAAGAGAGCTTTCTGTGGATATCGCATTGTTTCCTGAGATGTGGAGCAATGGTTATGACATATATTCACGGCCTGTTGATGAATGGAAAAAGGATGCAATTTCCTCAGACAGCAGTTTCATTCAGACCTTCAGAAATCTTTCGGCAGAACTTGGGATGGCGATTGCCATCACATACCTTGAAAGGGGAAATGATAATCCAAGAAACAGCATGATTCTTTTCGACAGGTATGGAGATGAAAGACTTCATTATACCAAGGTCCATACCTGTGATTTCGGAGAAGAACGTAATCTTGAACCAGGAGATGCTTTTCATGTTGCTGATTTAGACACCGCAGCAGGAAACGTTAAGATCGGTGCGATGATCTGCTATGACAGGGAATTTCCGGAAAGCGCGAGAATCCTGATGCTGAAAGGTGCTGAAGTGATTCTTGTTCCCAATGCCTGCCCGATGGAGATAAACAGGCTTTCTCAGCTAAGGGGAAGGGCGTATGAGAACATGGTTGCCATTGCAACATGTAATTATCCTGAGAACGCGCCTGATTGCAACGGCAGATCTTCTCTTTTCGACGGTGTTGCTTATCTTCCGGATTCTCCTGATTCACGCGACATGTGTATTCTCGAAGCAGATGGAAAAGAAGGTATTTATGTCGCTGATATCGATATTGATATGCTGAGGGATTACAGACACCGGGAAGTTCACGGTAATGCATATCGTCATCCTGCAAAGTACGGTCTAATCACGGAAACTGCGATAAGCGAGCCATTCATCCGTAATGATTACAGAGAGTGATATCATTTGACAAATATGCTCAGATTAATGAATATTAAGACATAAAGAAGCACCGCAAGTGAACGGTAGCTTCATCCGTTTAGTAAGAAAGTCGTTCTCACTTTGGATGGTAGCGGAACGACTTTCTCATTTATTTCCTGTTGGAAACGGCAATGAGCAAGCCCATTACCGTGAATACAATCATCAATGTCTGATATGTATCCATATGATACCCCCTCTGAGCCAAAACACTGAGACTGAAGAGGGGACGCTTCTGAAGCCGATTTCAAGAATCCTTTTCGAGAAGCTATCGTTCACCGTACTGCGGTGCCAGAATATAAATTCTTGATGTCTGGAATCCCAGACCGGAAGGACACCAGAAGCTCACCTCATACCGGTCTCTATATATATCTATACGCATTTAGTCGCGTTTTTGGTCAGCTTTTTATTTGGACAGAATTGATGATTTCTCAGTTTTTATGTGTGTAATTATTTGTATTTGAATAAATTGGAATGCATATGATATTTTTACAGCAGAAGAAACGCTGCACATGAAAATGGAGCTGATTCTCACCAGCTCCAGTAGTCTTTAATAGATTCTCACCTCGAACAGCTTTACGATTTTTTCACCATAGGATGAAAGAAGTTTTATTTTCACAGTGTCGGCTTCTTCATGATCAAATTGCTCTATGATATGCCTCTGGCCTTCGGTTGCGCATTCTTTCTCAAGAATCTTCTTTCCACCTTTCATCAGTGTTATCGTGAATCTGTCGACAAGCGTAGACGGGCTTTGATGCTCGGCTCTGTCCAGTACCTCTCTTATTATGGAAGGGGTTATCTCCCTTGAGAGATTGGAGTCGAATGTAAGCCTTATTTCCCTGATTGGTTCAGCTTTGTCAAATGAAAGAGATATTTCAGGCTGATGCTCTATATTGCAGACCCATGCATTGATATCATCTTTCCAGGATCTCGCGATTCCGTTTACTACATTCTCGGGTTTGCCATTATCTATGGCTTCCGTAGCAGTGATATGAGCTTTTCTTGCTTTGTCTTCTTCATCTTCATTCCTGAATCCGGGGATGAACGCATCGTCTTTCAGAAGCTTCTGCTGCAGTTCATGGATGTATGCTCCGACCTCCCTTGCTTCATTCAGATGCTTCTGTATCGCAATAGCAGCTGCATTACCAACTGCTTCACCACCAACTGCACATGTTGCCATCACCCGGGATGATGAGAACGCTACATGGCTTGCGCTTATTATGCGTCCAGCAAGGAAAAGGTTGGGGATATTCACCGAATAGAATGAACGATAGGGGATTGTATAGACATCGTCGACATGATTCCATACTGTCGGCACATCTCCGGAACTGACAAAGCCACCTGCTGTATGTATATCCATCGGCCAGCCTCCGTAGCAGACGGCATCTGAAAATACTCTTGCTTCATCTATATCACTCTGTCTGAGTATGTAATCGCCGATAACTCTTCTGCTCTCGCGCTTTCCTGCAATCGGGCTGACCCATTCAAGATCATAGTTCTCCGCATTGTGTCCCAGAGTATTCTTTATGTGGTCCCAGATTCCATAGATTACCCTCAGCAGTTCATCGTGGATATCTTCCGCATCGTCGATGATCTTCTCCTTGTCACCACCAAGCTCTATCCACCAGTAGCCGCTTTCAATGCTTTTATGCTCACGCATCTTCAGATTATCTTCAGTGTATGAGTAAGCCCAGTCCGGTTTGATGAATTTCACTTCATGATCAAGTTTCCTTGCCTTGAACATCAGAGAGCTGCCCATAGTCACATGGTCTTCTTTCTCTGGTGCCAGTGATTCTCCGAATTCGTCTCTTCCTTCTCTTCCGATACGGTAAACAGCCCCTGCCTTTGCAGCGAGGGTACCATCACCTGTGGCATCCACGAAGAACTCTGCTTCTACTGAAAATTTCCTCTCGTTCGTCATCTGCACACAGGAAACTGAGTGGATCCTGCCATCCTTCATTGATACATCGGTCATGTATGTGTTGAGGAATACAGAGAGATGCTTTTCCTTCTTTGCCTTCTCATAGAGAATCGTGTCGAAGATAGGGTAGCTGAAGTCCGGATTACGGCGTTTGTTTTCAAGCAGTATTTCCTCAAGGATGCCAGTTTCCCTCGCATTCGGACGCGACATATGATGATCTGCGCCGCATATATGCATTCTGAATTCACTGCTTGCATTGCCACCAAGCATCGGACGATCCTGTATGAGAATCGTCCGGGTGCCGTTACGTGCCGCTGCGATTGCTGCAATCAGGCCGCTCAGTCCTCCTCCGATGACTGCCAGTTCAGTTTTCATGGTTCTACTCCAAGTTTTATGAGCTTCTCCTGGACAAGGCGGTAATCCAGTTCTCTCGGCTTCTTATGATTCTTCACACATAGAGCAGCTGCAATTCCAACGCTTTGTCCCATGTTTGCACATATAGGCATTACGCGGTAATTCGAATGAGCCATGTGTGTTCCGGATATATTCCTTCCAGCTAGATAGAGGTTATCGATATTCACAGGTACAAAACAGCCATAAGGAATTGTATATCCCTTCTTCTGCTTGAATCCTTTCTGAACGCCTGTTGCGTCCAAGCCGTTTCCTGTCATGTTGTGAACATCGAAGTTGAAGCTTGCCTTCGTGACAATCCAGTCAGGGAAAACACGTGCCTGGAGGATATCATCCTCAGTGATTGTCTCTTCACCTTTGAAATGCCTTGTTTCCCTTATGCCTATGAGGGAAGCGGAACTTATTATGTAGCAGTTCTCAAAACCTGGAACATATGTCCTGAGGAATTTTACTATCTCATCCATCTGGAAACGGCATGTGATATAAGCCTTTGTGAGATCCTCGGCTTTGGTCCCATCGACTCCAGTGCAGTTCGTCATATTGCAGGTAACGACTCCTGGAAGCGTGGATCTGTAAAGGAGGACATGGCCCGCCGGGGCTGGCAGATTCTCTTCTCCGAGCTTCTGTATATCGGCAGTTTTCTCTTCTTTGCCATCGGAGAGCTTTTTCACATCCTTCAGCGGAATCTGGATATGATCTTCAAAGGCTCCTGGGAATACAGCCTTTTCCGTATCAACACCCGCGACTTTGAACATGAGCGTTGCAGGCTGCATCAGGGAGTCTTTCTCTCTGCCAAGTATGAATGGTACACCTGCTTTTGCCGCGATATCACCATCGCCGGTAGCATCAATGATGATCTTCGCAAGTATTGCCTCTCGACCTGATTTGCTTTCCGTTATGACTCCCTTTATCGTATTGCCTTCCATGATCGGTTCAGAGGCGAAAGTGTAGAGTCTTATACCTACATGTGCCTCACTGAGCATTTCAAGGTATACAGTCTTCAGCCTTTCTGGATTTATTACCTGTCGGAGACCTCCATTGAAACCTTCTGCTGAGTTATCGCTGTTTTCCGCAGACCTGTTGAGTATTTCCTCATAGATTCCACCTTTTGTATTACCCGTCCAGTGGCTCATGAGACCAGCTGTCGATATTCCTCCTATGTCTCCCGTCTGCTCGATGAGTATGACATTCATTCCTTCTCGTCCAGCCTGTATCGCGGCGGAGACTCCTGCAGGACCTGAACCTAGTACAAGAACATCGGTTTCAGCTGCTATCGGAATTGATTTCTCCGGTTCTCTTATGAATCCATCCTTTTTCATTATCTCCATTTGATGACCTCCTTAACCTTTTACAGCACCTGCCACAAGCCCCTTGATGAAGAATTTCTGTCCAAGAAGGAAGACTATGAATGCAGGAATGAGTGCAGACGAAGCTGCCGCCATAACAAGGTTATATTCAGTAACGCTTTCCTCGATGAAGTTCGTGAGCGCAAGCGGTATCGTGTACTGTCTCCAGTTAGAAAGGAATACGAGTGGTTCAAGATACGCATTCCAGTTCCAGAGGAAGACAATCATGGCAAGCGAAGCCATGCTTGGCTTGGCAATCGGGACCATGATGTTCCACCATATCCTGAACTCGCTTGCGCCATCGACGACTCCTGATTCTCTCAGTTCGTTCGGTATCTGCATGAAATACTGCCGCATCAGGAACGTACCGGTTATGGTGACCAGTCCTGGAAGTATGAGAGTCCAGTGTCCTTTTATGCCGAGCGCGTTGAAGATTGCGAATTTAGGAATAAGCGTGACCTGACTCGGTATCATCATCGTACCGAGATAGATAAGGAAAAGCACATCACGTCCTTTGAACTTGAGCTTCGCAAAAGCATAGCCTGCAAGCGTACTTGTTATTACGCTTCCTGTCAGGTTGATGAAAGCGACCTTAAGTGAGTTGAAATATGCAGTTCCGAAATGATAATCCCTTACCGCTTTATCTCCGATATGCCATACCTTCATGTAGTTGTCGGGGTAGAAATAGTCTGGTATCCAGTCAATCGGGAGCTTCATTACATCCAGAGCACGTTTCATGGAAGCGGAGAGCATCCATAAGAACGGTGTGATCATCGTCAGTGCAAAGAGGCCGATTATCACGGTGAAGATGATTCTTATTATCTGTCTTCTTGTTCTGTCCTTGATCATCATGTCCTCCTTAATATGAAACCCACTTCTTCTGTCCATGCCACTGCACCATGGTTATGGCGAAGAGGATGATGAAGAGAATCCAGCTCATTGCAGAGGCATATCCCATCTTGTAGAAGCTGAATGCCGATGTGTAGATGTAATAGACAAGCACGTTGGAGCTTGAGCCAGGGCCGCCTCGCGTCATGATCTGGATAGGGGCGAATACCTGGAAGCTCGTTATGAATGTCGTTATTACAAGGAAGAATGTGGTAGGCGAGAGGAAGTTTATCGTGAGATATCTGAACTGCTGCAGGGCATTTGCACCATCAATTTCAGCAGCTTCATATGCATCCTTCGGTAATCCCTGTATTGACGATGTGTAGATCATTATCGCGTAACCGACGTTTGACCATATCGTCATAAGCATGATAGCGGGTAGTGCCCAGGTCGGATCGCCGAGCCACTGCGGCGGCTCTTTCCATCCGAACGTTTCCATCAGCTGTGTAAAAGGTCCCCATGGGGAATACATCATCACCCATACAATTGCAACAGCTACGACATTCGATATGTAAGGCATGAACATCATCAGCCTTATCGGAAGCTTTGCAAAGCAATATCTATCGATGATGACGGCAATCACAAGCGCAAGTATTATCGTTGCCGGTACAACGACAACCGAGAAGAATATCGTGTTGAGAAGGGAAGTGGTGAACCATTCATCACTCCACATGTCAATGAAGTTCTTTATTCCAATGAAATTGTAATTGCCAAAGCCTTTTGTGTAATCCCAATCGGTAAAGCTTACGAAAAGCGAATACAGCATCGGAACAAGCGTGAAAAGTACGACTCCGATGATATTCGGCAATATGAAAGCATAACCGGTCAGGTTGCTCTTGAGCATCCTTTTCCTGTGTATATTCATTATTGTTTCCCTGAAATAAGGAGAACCGGAGACCCCGGTCCTCCTTGTCGATTATCACTGCTGAAGTATTGCGTCAGCGCGTTCTTTAGCTTTTGCCATTCCTTCTGCAGGTGTCTCATCTCCGAGCAGGATTGTTTCCATTTCCTCTGTGAAGACTCTCTTGATCTCAGCACTGTGGTTCGTAATCGATGGTGCAGCATAGTTATCTGCAGGATTGATAAGAACCGTCATTGTTGTCTCACTGTCAAGAAGCTCTTCGCCGCCCTTGAGGAATGCTGCTGTGACTTCTGCCGGATCGTATGTGTTGAAGCAAGGTACTCTTCCGCCTTCTACGACAGGAAGCATTCCTTCAGTTGCGTACCACTTGATGAATTCCCATGCTTCTTCGATGTGCTCGCTCTTAGGATTGATGCAGAGCATGTCTCCGTATCCGCCCTGTGTGAAGTTCCTCTGTCCTTCTGCATATACAGGATATGGTGCGAATGCTGTTACGAAGTCGTGTGGATAGTTATCAAGATCCTTGATTGATCTGACCATCCACGGTCCGATTGTCATAGCAGACTTTCCTGCGAGGAATACACCTTCCTGGCTGAGCTTCTGAGTTACGGAATCAGCATGTGTCGGTGATGAGCCGTCAACATTCATCATGTTGTAGATAAGCTCAACGGCTGCAAGTACTACAGGATCTGTGAAAGCAGACTCTGTCTCGCTCAGATACATCGGATCTCCGCCGTTTGTCTGTGCGACAAGGTAAGAGAGGATGTATGTAAGATCCTGCTGTGAGTTCCAGAACATTCCGTATACCTTATCCTGGCCTTCTCCGTGAGTAAGCTTCTTTGCAACTTCCCTGAACTCATCGAATGTCCATTCTGTAGGAATAGGGATACCTGCTGCATCGAACATGTCCTTATTGAGGACTATTCCATACTGGTCAAGCTTGGTAGGAACACAATAAGGCTTGCCGTTGATGTAATAGCTCTCCATGAGTGATCCGCCATACTGTGTAAGGTCGAATCCGTCTCTTTCGATAAGCTCTGAGAGATCAAGGGCCATATTGCCTTCAGCGCGCTTTGCAAGGATATCAGTGGTGTATGTCATGTAGAGATCTACACCATCGCCTGAAAGAAGGTTCGTCTCAAGCTTGAGGTTACCTGTATCGTCGTTTACGAATCTCTCATATTCGACTCTGATTCCCTTGTCGGCGTACTGCTCATTGAAAAGATCTACCGATGCCTGCGGACCTGCTTCTGGTGGAACTCCTCCCCAGAACCTGAGTGTTACTATATCCTCATCTTTTGCGCTTTCTCCTGCACCGCCAGCGACGACAGGAAGCGTAATGATTGCGAGAAGCAGCAATGCAATAGCAATGATTCTGAAATGCTTCATATCCAACCTCCTGTCTCAAAGTCTATGGTTGCTTTCGCATCTTAGGCTGCTGAAAGTCTTTAAGTTACAGCAGTCAGCAGAAATACAATCTTTCATTTTCTGCTGCTAATCTTCTTTTTCCTGCTGTTTTCTATCTCCCCGGAATTCCATCGGAGATAATCCGTAGGCTTTTCTGAACTGCACGCTGAAGTAATTTGGGTTGCTGATACCTATTGCATCCGATATCTCGTTTATTCTCATGTCAGTAGTGGCAAGAAGCTCTGCAGCTTTCTCCATTTTCATTCTGGATACGAACTTAGAGAAGGATATTCCTTTCTCATCGGTGAATACATGGGAGAAATTGCTTTCGCTCATATTTGCCTTTTCGGCCGCTTCTGCAACTGATATGTCTTTTGAAAGATTGTTTCTGACATAGCTGATGATCTCTATGATTTCCTTTCGCGCAGGCTTTGTCTGCCTGACTTCCTCTTCGATTGCATCCAGTATGGAATTGCTGTAGGAGAAGAGCGTGGAGAAACGGTCTGGAAGATATATCGCTTCGCTGAGTGTGATGCTGTTCAGGGTTATATCGCTGGTATCAATGAGAAGCGACAGATATCTTGCCGCTTCGACAAGCGTTTTTATCGTGTCGCTTTTCTTCCAACCATGATGCTCTCTGAAGTATCCGAGTTCTGCACGGAATTTTCTTATGGCTCCCACTGCATCGCCTGAATTCAGAAGCGAAAGGTAGGCATCTGATGAGAATTCTTCTGGCAGTTCCGGTTTTGTATATTGTTTATCGGTGTGAACGATATAGACTGAATCCGAAGTATAGAAGAGGCGGGGGAGTGCTGTAAGAGATTCCCTTATTCCTCCGATGATGCTGTCTCTGCCGTGTTTTAAGGAAGAAATGACAATTGATACGGATATCGCTGTTGCATTCCTGATTCTTCGCGCAAGTATATCCATCTCGTCTCTCAGTTCTTCGTAAGAATCACTATTTCTTGCAGTGAGTGCTATGATATCTGATGAGGAGTAATCGATGGTGAGAGCATCTCCGTTACGCCTCATTGTCTCCTCAATCATGCCTGAGATGAGTTTTCTTGTTCTCTGCCAGTCTGGGAATATGTTGCGCTTTGAGATGATGCTGAAATCATCAGCATGAATCAGTACAGCTGCAAATCCATTGATTATCGATTCCGGGATGGAGACGTCATCGTCTATGTCTTTGTCCTCTGACAGTGCCTTGAGTATTCTCATCTGATACTCAGGGTGCGTCTTGTCGTCAGAAGCGCTGTCCTGGATTCCGGAAGATACTTCCTTCAGGGTCTTCAGTAGCTCTTCTGGATTCACTGTCAGCTTGAATATGTAATCCGACGCGCCGAGCTTCATGGCTTTCCGTACATTCTCAAAATCGTTATAGCTTGAAAGAACGATAATCGGAATGTGAGGATAAAGGCTTTTTACGGCATTAATCAGATAGAATCCATCGCCTCCTACCATATAAAGATCGGTGAGGATGATATCAGGAGGCGTCTCTCTGATTTTCCTCAGAGCTTCTTCTCCTGATTCCGCTTCATCTGTTATCTGATAACCTTCTTTCTCCCAGTCAAGAAGAGCCTCAAGCCCTTTGCGGACTATTAGCTCATCATCGACTATCATTACTTTCTTCACTTGTCTCTCCGGTTATTGCAGGAAGGATGAAAAGCGCTTCCGTACCATGTGTGTCAGTCCTTTCGGAAATCCTTATGCCGTACTCCCTTCCATATTGCAGTTTTATGCTTTCGTTGACGTTCCTCAGCCCGATTCCTGTCAGCCTCTTTCCTTTTTCATCGGATTCAAGCGCTTTGATGGCTTCTTTCTTTATGCCGACACCATCGTCAAGAATCCTGATATACAGTTTACCATCCTTCGTCTCTCCGCTGATCGATATATGAATCATGCTCTTTGATTTATCGAAACCATGGATTATTGAATTCTCTACAATCGGCTGAAGAATGAACCTCATCATGTTCATATTCATGATGTCTTCAGGAACATTCACCGACAAATCAGCATATGCCGCATATCTCAGATTATGAATATGCACATAGCTCTCTATGTGTTCTATTTCATCACGGACTGTGACTATGCTTTCCTTGCCCATGCTGTATCTGAGAGTTGATGCAAGGCTGTCTATCGCTTCGACGATGTTGTCCGCGCTTCTCGCAATTGCCATCCATCGTATTGTGCCAAGGGTGTTATACAGATAGTGGGGATTCAGCTGAGCCCGAAGCGACTCGTAGTAATAATGTTCTCTTGCCTCGTGCTCTTCCTTCACCCGTGAGAAGAGCTTCTCGAGCCTTGCATTCATCCTGAGCACACCACGGTGCAGATCTCCGATCTCGTCCTGTCTGTTTGGATCAAGATCCTTGAAATGCATTCCTATGGAATAGTCCCTGAGCTGCTCTGTGAGTGTTGTAATTGGTTTCACAACTCGTCTTGAGAGTGTGAATGAGATGAAAAGCACGATACAGAATACAAGGATTATGGCAAAGCGCAGTATGCTCATCGCTTCCTGGACTTCTTCCTCTATCGGGGCGTAATCAGAGAAGTGGAAGACCTTCATCTGGCTGTCATTGAAAACCCATGGATGAGGTATCGTGTAGTAGGAGAGGAGATATCTGCTGTTTCCTGAACTTATTATCTCATTGCCCTGTCTGTTCCCCGATCCTTCCTCATAAATCAACCTGAGCTCATCTGAACTGAATGCTCCTGATGAAGTTGAAGACATCAGCACATCTCCGTTATCAAGGAGAATATATACCTGATCATTTTCATAGGCATATGCGCGTAATATTCTCTCGAATTCGCTCTGCTCGATACTGATGATGAGTGTTCCTATGTATTCACCGCTTGTGATATCCGAAAGAATTGAACGGGCGAGCGATATGTAGCGGCCTTTGTCTCCGACAATATAGGCAGGGGAGAAAAGCGACCAGACTATGTGACCATCGTTATCCATGCTTTCCTTCACCCAGCTTTCGTTCAGAAGGAACTTGTAATCATTGAAGTTCAGACTCCAGTTAGACAGAACTCTGCCATATTTATCAATGAGCACTATTTTTGCATTCGCTCTCAGATCGTCGGGATTCTCTATCTGCGAACGGGCGATTATCTCATCAAAATACTTCGAGGCCTCATACGTAGAAGATTCTGGCTCGTAAAGCATTTCTCTCAGGTTTGTATCGTAAGCGAATATATTGGAAAAATATGCCAGATCCTCAAGACAGGAAGAGATGTAACCTTCGCTTCGCTGAACGTTCTGGAATACATTCTGACTGAGCCTTTCTCTCAGGAACGCTTCCATATGAGCTGCGATATAAACGGATACAAGTGACAATGGCAGAACGACAGCAAATACGATAAGCAGAAACAGACGTACTGAAAATTTCTTCACTGGTAATGATAATCTGCCCACTTTTCCCATAAACATGATTATGATTCCTCGGTTTCAGTAATTCAAATTATTTTTGAAAGGATGGAACATATGCTAAAGTCTTTTCTATGGATACCCTGCCAGCAGTATTGAGAGGAACGCTCCTTGTCCTGTCGCATACGATGTCGCTGTATGTGATGGCTGATGCATCTGAAAGGGTTAAGCATTCTGGACTGTATTGGACAGTTGTCTCTTTGATAATAGAGGTAGTTGTTGCCTCGCTCTTCTATGTAAAGAACTTCACGTTTTATTCCGGCGGTATTGCATTTGTTATTCTGGGAGTCTCTTATTTCGCTGCATTCATTTATTGGGCAGATGGAGCGGTGGTGAGGAATATATTCCTCTATATTCTCTATATAACATTCTTTATGCTGGCAGCCTCGATATCGAATCTCATTGGAAAGATGTTCTTTAACGAGGATGGATTAGCAATTGCCTATATACGTTCATTATTCTCGATAGCCCTTATTATCATTTATCCCTGGAAGATAAAGAAACCATTCCAGAAAGCTACTGATGATATAGGAAAAGGCTGGTCTGTTCTCATAGTATTCGAAATTGTCGCGTTTCTGACCATCTCCGTACTTGCTTTCATCGGGGCATTCTATCTGGAGGACAACAGCGTTTATCTTCTGCTTCTTCTGATGGTTTCATTCCTTCTTCTATCATCTTTCATCGTTGTCCTGAGGATGCTGATACTTCTCAAGGAGAGAAATGAGATCAGGCTTGTGAAAGCACAGCAGAATCTTCTTGAGAATGAGCTTGAGTCTGAAAAGGAATTCGTTGAGAATGCCAGACGCTACAGACATGATATGAAACAGCATGACAGAGTGCTTTTCAGTTATCTTGAAGAAGAAAGATATGATGAAGCTCTGTCTTATCTCAGGGAATATGATTCCAACCTTGATAGAACAGCGCTTAATGAATGGTGTGAGAACAGGGTAGTGAACGCACTTCTCAGGATAACTGCAAGACGCTTTGCATCTATCGATGGTGAATTCTCATTCCGTGTCGTTCTTCCAGAGGATATAGGGCTATCCAGACCTGATACCACAGTCATATTCGGTAATATCCTCGATAATGCCTATGAAGCATGCTGCAAAGCAAAAAATCCATTCATAGAAGTAAAAGCTTCTATCAGGAACGGGATGCTTTATGGAGAAATCAGAAACAGAGTTGATGGAACTATATCCTGGGATAACAATTCCCCTAAAACAACGAAACCAAATGGCGGAACAGGTCTGAAGAGCGTGAAAAGCATTCTTTTGAAATATGATGGCATGCTTGATCTCTCACAGGATAAAGATGTATTTATCTCAAGAATAATAATTCCAATAAAACAAATTAATGAATAAATACAAAGTGAAATAATCAATATATCTAAATTTTAAAGACATAAAATACGAAAAATAAGTTTTCCAAATTCTTAAATTCTTCATTGTTTCAAAACAACAGAAATCAGAAGTTTGAAAATTCCGCGACAAAATGCTTGACAAATTGCTACCGGGGGGGGGTAGTCTTGAGGCTGTAAATCTAGGAGGAGAGGAATACGATGAAGAAATGTATTCTTATAGGAGCACTTGCTGCTCTGATGCTTTTTGCATTCACAGCATGTGATAAT
>JADIMF010000083.1 GCA_017694915.1 Candidatus Ornithospirochaeta stercoravium | reverse complement strand
ATCAAAATCGAAGAACAGCAAAAAAGACGCAAACATTTTTCGGGACTTAGAGCGTATTAGATAATGAAGGAGGAATGTATGAAAAAGACATTCTCAATCATCGCTCTGATGATTATCGTCTGCATTGTTGCTGTGTCATGTGAAACAGACAGAAGTCATGCGACAATGCGTGTCATTCTGCAGAAGGACCGATCCATTGTCCCATCTGACTATTCGCTAGAAATTGCCAGATACAAGATAACTGGCACAGGTCCTTCCGGAGCTTCATTCGAAGTAGAGACAAGCAAGGAGTCCGTCTCACTCGAAGGGCTCATCATAGGAGAATGGCATCTTGCCGCTGAAGGAATGAACGCCAATGGTGATGTGCTTGTGACAGGAGAAACAACACATCGGCTCTCAAGTTCAAACGGCAGTGCCATCATCTCCCTTGAGACATTAGTCGGTGAAGGAAATCTCTCCGTCGTGTTCACATGGGATGCCGAGAGACTCGGAAACTATGAGCCAAGGATAGAGGTCTCCCTCACACCGCAGTACGGAGACAGAAGTGAGAAAGAACTTACGCAGGTGTCATTCAACAAAACAGCAGGAACTGCAGAGTATTCGGGAGAGGCTCTGCCTTCCGGTTCCTATGTCCTTTCGGCAAAGCTCTTCTCAGATAGTGTTCAGGTGGCGGGGCTCGTCGAGGCTGTACGGATAGCTGGAGGACAGACATCAGAGGGAGAAATCGAGTTCGATCTCGATAAGTACCCTACTGAGCCCGGCTCGCTTGAGCTTGTGAACAAGACAGGTGTGCCGGTTGTATGCAATATCGAGGGAATCGAGGAATCTGTAAGTGCTGATATCCCGCTGAGCGTGCGGATAACATGCAAGACAGATGATGTCTCTGACTTCCAGATTGAATGGTTTCTCAATGGCGATTCCATCGGCGAGGGAGAAGAGATCACATTCTCTCCGAAGCTTGGAACACACAGGCTTGATGTCGTCGCCTCGACATCACGAATCGGAACATCAGGCTCGGCATCGTACAATTTCGAAGCTGTAAGTGCATCAGAGCCTGGAGTTCCTTCCACAGGAGAACTCATAACCCAGATCGGTGAAAACGTCATCAGAGGATCCAATATCGTAGGATTCCTTCCCGACGGAAACGTAATAATAGTCTCAAACGAGCATTCGACCGTAACGATAGCCGAGGTGATTAGAAACGAGCTCAATGTTGAGAGGGAATATTCATTCTCGACGCTTGGCATAACAGGCACGATAACCGCTCTCTCATCTGAGCGAGTGAATGATTCGCTCTACAAGGTTCTTCTTGCGAATAAGAATCCCGCGAATGTATATGTGTATAACTACACTCCTACCGGATGTTCACTCTCCCTCTTCGGCGAGGCTGAGATGACAACCACAAATTGGAAAGGTGAAGTATCCACGTATGAGAACATCTCATTTGCAGGATTCACGACAGGACTCGTCTATGATGGATGTCCAGCTGGATGTGTTGCTGCAAAGAACAAGAGAACCGGACTCTGGCAGGTAATATGCGTGAATACCGGAAAGAAGGGTCTGGCATTTACCCCTGGTGCAACAATCGGCGCAATGGATATGCCTGATGATCTGACATACGCCGATTCAGTCATCACGAACAGGAGCATAGCGCTCTTTGCAAAAGAAGGCTATATCACACTCCAGTTCGACTCGGGTGGAAACACATTCATTCAGAACGATCTCCTCGGGGATCCTGAAAGAGAGGAACTGGGACCTGAGAATGTAGCGAAGATAACCAATATCCACGGTGCCGCGGCAATCGACTTCAGGACATTCATCACCATCGGTGATTACATCTCGATTATCGAGACATTCAACGACCTCTCAGAACCTATCGGAATACCATACTCGGAGAAAATCGATGCTGAGACTTCGGATATAGTGACATCTGAAGACGGCAAATTCGCTTATTACATCGATTTCGATACAGATGAGCTTGTAACGCTTGATCTGATGAACGGTCTGAGCTTCAAGGAGGCAGGAAGGACAAAGCTTGCAGATGGGAATGTAGATTCAATAGCAATCTCATCAAGCGGAATGAATCTGATTGTCTACGATCAGAACACGACATCTTCCCTTTCCATACTCAGGGTATCAAGATAAGGAAACGCGGGCTGGAAACGGCCCGCTATCAAACTGCTATGCCATGCACAAAAGCCATTGGCTTGTCTCTGCTCTGCAATGCATGATAGGCTTATTTCAGTCCCACTTGCGGACAGAATGAGATACAATGTAAAAGGGAGAAAGGAAGGAGCAACTATGCAGACAGAAGCTGCAATGAAGAAGAATTTTGTCTATCGTTCTGTCTTTGCTGACATAGTCAGAGGAAAATACACTGCAACTTCCCTTATCACCGAGAAACAGCTCATAGATAAATACGGCATAAGCAAATCTCCAGTGCGCGATGCTCTCGTCCAGCTCTGTGCCGATGACATAATAGAGAGTCTTCCTCGAATAGGATACAGAGTGAAGCCTGTAAGCATGAAGGATATCAGGGATGCACTTATCCTCAGGAAGATGGTTGAACGGACTTCTCTGGAGATGGCTTTCAGCAAAATCGGAGAGGAACAGCTTCATACCCTGCAGGCTCTTTATGAAGAAAGCCAGAAAGAGGAATTCACGCAAAAGGATCCATATATCCACTGGGAGCTCAATGCGCGCTTTCATATAACGCTCTGCACCTTCTCCGGAAACAGATTCTTCACACGTACTCTCGATAACCTCATGAAGACATGCTTCAGAGGTATTACATCATACTACGAAGATGCATGGAAAAACGGAGCTGCAAAAGACAGAAGCGAATGGCACAAAATCCTCATAGATGCAATCAGAAGCAAGGATTACCAGAAAGCCAGACATGCGCTTGAAATGGATCTTGCGGAGCTCGACACCTACTTCCTGAAGAACGATACTGTGCTCTCCAGCAGCTTCATCATCTCCTGACAAACTCCTCGTTTTCATCGATGAGCTTTAGTCTCTGCATGACAGCATCATGGCTCCTCAATGAATCAGGAGGAGTTGAGAATGCATAATCAAGCATTCTCTCTATCGTTGTCTGCGCGACATGAAGCCTAGTATCAGAGGAAGCGTAATAGATGAAGAGCCTTCCATCCGGAAGATCCACCGCTCCATTCGTGAACACCACATTGCTCACATCTCCCACTCTTTCTTCCCCACGGGGACAAAGGAATAGACCGCCAGGCTCCGCAATAACCCTCCAGGGCTCATCGAGAGCTGTGACAAATACATAGAGAACGTATCTCAGACCTGCAGCTGTATTTCTCACGCCATGCGCGATATGAAGCCAGCCTCTGTCAGTTTTAATCGGCACAGCCCCTGCTCCGTTCTTGGATTCAGTTATCGTATGGTAGCGTCTCCTGCTTGTGATGATCTCCTCATCGACAACCGCGTGCTCAATACTCTCTGATAGAGCAAACCCTATACCACCGCCGCTTCCAGTTTCGATGAAATCATCCATAGGACGGGTGAAGAAAGCATACTTTCCATCCACGAACTCAGGAAGCAGGCATACATTCCTCTGCTGTGGGCTTCTGAGCGTTTTGAGGTTATCGAGACGCTCCCATGAGATAAGATCCTTCGTCCTGACGATTCCCGCTTCGGCGACAGCTGCTGAAAGGTCATCACTGGTTTTATCCTTTCTCTCGGAGCAGAACACACCGTAAATCCAGCCATCCTCGTGCCTCGTCAGCCTCATGTCATAGACATTCGTCTCCTCGGGATCGATATCCGGAAGAAGCACTGGATGGGTGAATCTGAATCCATCGACAGGAGAATCGCTTTCAGCTACTGCGAAGAAGCTTTTCCTATCGTTCCCCTCAACTCTGGCGACAAGATAGAAAGTCCCATCCATATACAGAGCACCGGAATTGAAGACAGCATTCACACCAAGGCGTTCCATGAAGAATGGATTGCGTTCTTCAGAGAAATCATAACGCCAGGAAAGAGGCACTGAATCCCTTGTCAGGACGGGATTCTCATAGCGCTCATAGATTCCATTATAGAAACTCTGATCGACATGATTCTTTCTGGAAAGGAATCTCTCCTGCTTCTCCAGCTCATACCACAGTCTTTCCTTAAAGTCCATTTTCAACTCCTTCTCTCATCAGGTTAAGGCACAGCCTTCCATTGTGATACGGACATTTCCAGGGATCTGCTATAGGATATGAAAAAACTGGCTTATCATCCTCTCCGACTGCCCAGAACCATTCGCTTCCGCTTCTTCTATCAGCAAAATGCTCCTTGATGTATTCCCAGATGGAAAGTGCCGCATCAAGATATTTCTCATCCCCGGATTTCCGGTACTCATTGAGAAATCCCTCTATAGACTCCGCCTCAACCCACCATATGCGAGTGCAATCGACAGAATCACCATACTTCTCATTAACTACAAAACCCCTGCCGTCATACGCATTCTCATAGACATTCGCTGCCATCGCAGAAGATGCTGAAGAAACCCGGGATAACAGATTCTCATCTTCCAGGAGGGATGTTCCCCATTCTATCAGCCAGCTCGACTCTATATCGTGTCCATAGCTTGTGATATCTAAAAGCGAATCATAGTTCTCGTCGAAGAAAACCTCTTCTCTTCTTTTCTCAAGGGAATAGATTTTATCAAGATATATCTGGAGGATATTTCTCATCGACGCTGCGACATCATCACTTCTCGTTGCCTGGTACAGACCAGAATAAGCTTCGAATATATGAAGAAGCGTGTTCATCGTCCTATATGCATTGATGCCATGTCCGCTGAGACGGGAGTTATCGGGATCCGGAGTCCAGTCACGGTGGAAATTCTCAAGATACCCTATCCCATCCCGGCACTTTGATTCTATCAGCGAATAAATCGAGAATGCTTCTTCAAGGGCTTTCTCATCTCCTGTCAGTCTGTAATACGAAGAGAGGGCGTAGATTGCAAAAGCCTGACAGTATGCATGCTTTGATGTATCTGAAGGTTTTCCGTCATAAGTAAGCGACCAGTATACACCGCCATATCCCCTGTCAATTGCCTTTTCAGAGAGAAAGCGGTATGCATGCTCAGCCGCTTCCCTTTCCTTCTCTGTCTTCAGAGCCATTGCAGCTTCTGAAAAGAACCAGAGTATGCGGCTGTGGAGTATCACACCTTTATCGGCTTTATCATCCCGTGATAGATCGGGGCCCATGTAACCAAAGAATCCCCCATTCCGGTCATCCCTCATGGAGTGCCAGAATGGGAGGATCATGCTGCGGAGCATATTCTCCGCCTCTATGTGAAGTTTCAATTTATCAACCCTTGACTGCGCCTGCGAAGCTTCCAGACTTCTGCATCAGCTGCATAAGAAGATAGAGGATGATCGCAGGAATGATAACAAGCGTACATCCTGCAAGAATTACCTGCCATGGAGTTGCAAGACCATCGCTTATAGGCAGCAGCGAAACAGAGACCATCAGCGTGTACTTGTCCGTCTTGTTGAGGAAAAGCAGCGGGAAGAAGTAATCATTCCATCTTGCGATAAGCGTGAGCGATGCCCACGATGCGAGTGCAGGCTTTATGACCGGGCAGATTATCTTCAGGAATATGTTGAAATCATGATAACCATCGATTCTCGCAGCTTCAACAAGCTCATCAGGTACATCAAGCATGTACTGTGTAAGGTAGAAGATACCTACAGCTGTTGCTATACGCGGGATGACGAGTGACCAGAGACTGTTTATGAGTCCAATCTTCCTCATGATGATGAAGAGAGGAATAGCACCAGCTTCAGCGCTTATTGCCATCGTTGCGATAACGAAAGCAAAGAGCTTTGCGCGTCCCGGGAACCTGTACTTGGCAAATGCAAATCCCGCCAGAGCACAGAAGAAGAGCGTCGTGATTGTTCCGAGTATCGTGGTGAATGCGCTGTTGAAGAGGTTATGCATGACCGGGATAAGCTCGAAAAGCCTTGAGAAGTTGCTCAGCGTCGGACTTCCGATCGTAAGAGCGTTGAATCCTGATACAGGCTCACCAACAGGCTTGACGGCGATAGCACACATCCAGAGCACGGGGAAAAGACAAACCAGAACAACGATAATCATGAAGATGTTCACTATAAGTGATGATCTTGTGTTTCCTTTCATTCTCATACTCCTTCGTCAGACTTGCGCAGCTTGTACTGTATCATCGAGATGATGAGCAGGATGAAGATGAGCACGACGCTCAGCGATGAAGCGTATCCGAGCTTCATTGTCTGGAATCCGTTCTCATAGATGAGCTGGAAGAGCGATGTATTGCTTGTTCCAGGACCGGCAAGAGTCATTGATTCATTGAACATCTTCCATGTATCGATTGTTATCGTGAGAGCACAGAAGAAGAGTATGTTCTTCAGAAGAGGTATCGTGATCTTCGCGAACTGCTGGAACACATTGGCACCATCTACAGTTGCAGCTTCATAATACTCTGGAGAGATATTGAGAAGGCCGGAATAGATGATGATCGTGAACCACGGTATTGAACGCCAGATGAAGAGTATGACGACCGGAATCTTCGAATACTGCGAACTTGAAAGCCATGCTATTCTCTGACCACCGAGCGATACGATGACCTCGTTTATCAGACCAGCGTTCTCATCAAAGAGCATCATGAATATAAGGCCCATGGCTACCGAAGCGCAGACATACGGAAGGAATGCAATGGTCTGGAAAGCCTTGCGGCATTTCAGATGATTACTTTTGAGAGCGACAGCTATCAGAAGAGCTATTGCGATTACTCCGATGACGGACACTATCCAGTAGAAAACAGTGTTCATGAAAGCTTCTTTGAACATGTAGTCCCTGAACATGAGCGAGAAATTATCAAATCCAACCCATTCAGGTGCTTTCAGCCCATTCCACTCAGTGAAGCTTATATAGAATGTCCATACGACTGGAATCAGCTGGAAACAGAAGAAAAGAATGAAGAATGGACTTATGAAAAGATATGGAATCCTATGTTTCTTCAGTGTCTTCAATACTTTCATTAAGTACCCCCTTAGGGATGTGGGGCACGAGGCCCCACATTTTACGATCAGACATCAGCCTGACCAATCTTGAGCTTGAGCTCCTTATCCATATTCGCGATTGCCTGATCCATTGTCTGCTCGCCGGCAACATACTTCTCGATCTCAGCGCTGATGATGATATCAGCCTCTGCATCCTGAGGTGTTACTGTGAGGTTCTTCGATGGATTTGCAAGACCATCGCTCTCAGCCTTTCTGAATGACTGTCCGCCATAGAAATCGCTTGGCTCCTGCCAGAACGGATCTGCAAGAACTTCGAGTGAAAGCGGGTTGCTGTATGCTCCCTTGATAGCTTCCATCTCTGTTACCCATGCGTTGATTGCTTCAGTGTTGTTCTGGAAGTCATACCAAAGGTCGCGGATAAGACCTTCATAGACATTCTTGCCCTTATCTACGAGGCAGAAGTATGTCGATACAGGAGCTCCACCTGTTCCTACTTCCTCGAATACAGGAGCATTCATTACTCTCCAGTCACCAGCTGTTGCAGTAAGGTTCTTCCTGAGGAATTCATCCCAGAATGCGCCGATGTAGAATGTAGCAATCTTACCGGAATCTGTTGCTTCATAAAGAGGCTGCTGCATCATAGGTGTCTTGTAGAGAAGACCCTCGGAATTGAGCTGATCGAGATACTTAAGAGCAAGCTTTGCACCTTCATCGCTTCCGATTACTACGTTGCCTTCATCGTCCCAGATCCTTGCATTTGCCTGTGGCATGAGGCCACGGCGGAGCCAGTATCTCCAAGTGTAGTTCGTTGTATCGATCCATGAGAGGTAAACTTCGCCATTCGATCTTTCCTTGAGAAGTCTTCCTGCCTCAAGATAGCCGTCGAATGTGCTCATCATTGCCGGATCAACATCATATTTCTCGAAAATCTCTGCATTGTAGAAAAGAAGCTGAGGTCTTACAGCATCAGGTAGACCATATACCTTTCCATCTACTGTTGCGTCGTTTGCAGCACCTTCTACATAATCATCAGCCTGAGGTGTCCAGTAATCTGTCTGATCAAGAAGGAATCCTGCATCTGCAAGTTCGATGATACCTACAGCATCGAGGAAGATGACATCTGGAAGGGACTCATCGTCTCCAGCCATCTTGTACATACCGATCTTCTGCTGTCCATCAGCCATTGTGGATATAGTCTCAACCTGAAGCTTTACGCCAGGAGCCACATCCTTGCTTCTTTCCATGAATCCGTCATAATACATCTGACGGTACTGAGGCTGTCCTGTCATCCAGATAAGCATTGTTCCGTCTGGATAAGTTCCATCAGCTGCTGCAGCCTTTTCTTTTGATCCGCCTGCGAAAACAGCAGAAACTGCCATAAGCAATACCGCAAGAATTACCAACGCCTTCTTCATAGTTTGTTCGAGCAGCGGAACTCGACCTCCTTTTATTTTTCCTTTATCCCTATTCCCTACCGCTCTCAGGATAGGATTCAGCACCCAAGCATAACAGAGAGGATCACGCTATCCGTTTCAGACATGCCATCGCTGGCTATCTGTCCGACACCGGACACGGTCTTCTCCACATCATCCTTGACAATGCCATCGCCGGATCTGTATGAATGACCCGACATCGCCATATCATGAGCGAGAAGCGCCGCATTTACCGCTGCAGCTATCTTTCCCGCACAGGAAGGCTTCGCACCATCGCATATCATTCCTGACACAGTTGCCAGCGTGTTAACTATTGTATCATCAATTTGTTCAATACTGCCGTTATCAAGCCAGGAAATCGCAGCAGCAGCTCCAGCCGCAGCAGAAACAGCTCCGCAATAAGCAGACAAGCGACCGATTCTCGTCTTCTGATGAATAGCGGAAAGATTGCTCAGCACAAGCGCTCTTACGAGCTTCTCATGAGAAAAACCCATCTCTTCTGCGTACACGATGACAGGAAGAGAAACAGTCATTCCCTGATTACCGCTTCCGCTGTTGATGATGACAGGCATGCTGCAGCCACTCATCCTCGCATCCGAACCAGCTGCCGCTGCCGCTGCCATCTTGTCATAGAGACATCCGTTTCCAGCCTTCATGAGGACTCTTCCGACCTCTGCGCCATAAGGATTCTCTAGACCTTCCTTGCTTATCGCCTTATTGCATCTGATCTGAGGTGCGATGATCTCCTCCAGCTCCTCCAGAGGCGCATTCTCAGCAAAACTGATGATATCTGCTATATTCATGCCGCTTCGGTCAGCAAGCTCCGTGTTCATCTCCTTCTCTTCAAACGCCTTGAAGAATACAACATCTCCATCCTTGACGGATTTAACGACATTGAGATGCTGGTGGATTATCTCCACAGATGCGGAGTGCTCCTTCCCTTCCATCGAGATGATGAAATGGAGCTTTGCCTCAGTCTCCAGAAGGGAGACCTCAACCTTTATCCTCTTAACATCCTTACAGAGCTCAGCGGCTTTATCGGAAGTAACCGAAGAAAGAACCTCAAGACCTTTTGAGGAATCACCATAAAGAGCACCTGCAACAACAGCTGTATCGATACCCTTCATGCCACCGCAGTTCGGAACGACAACGCCTTTTACATTCTTTATGATATTCCCGCTGCATCTTGCCGCGATTCTCACCGGCTCCTCACCTAGAAGGCGCCGGCATTCAGCAGCTCCATATGCAAGAGCGATAGGCTCTGTGCATCCAAGAGCGGGAAGAAGTTCCTCTTTAAGTATCTGGAGATAATCTGTCTTCATACTCCCTCTCAGCACTCCCTTGAAGTCTTTATGGCAACGGAAAGCTTATGCATATCCTGCTCTGTAGCGAGTGTACAATCTGCACCAAGGATGAAACCTGTCTTTCCGAATCCTTTGATGACATTCTTCACCTCGGAGGCAATCTCTTCATCAGTACCATCAACAAGAACACCGCTTCTATTCTTGAGACCGCCCATTATAGCGGCATCCGGGAAGAGCTTTCTTCCATCCTCGAGTGAATACGGAATCTCATAAACACCCCAGTTGACAACATCTGCATACTTTCCGTAGTCACGATACCTTTCCATATCGATACCGCTCTTGCAGATATGAAGAACACAATAAAGACCAGCGTCCTTTATAGCCTTCATGATCTGAAGATCATATGGCTTGATCCAGCGGTCGAATTCCTCTGGAGTAAAGCAATCATGTTCACCACCGAGAGAAGCGAAGTATACAGCATCGCATCCAGCTTCCTTATATCCCTTTGCAAGTTCACACATTGCATCTGTAATATGCTGGAAAGCCTTAAGAGTTGTTGCCTCATCCTTAAGAAGAGAATCCCTCTGGATCTTTCTTGCATCCTCATATGCATAACCGCTCTTCTCAATCGGATGTAAACCAGATGCACAGATACCATGAAGAGTACCCATGACAAATGATGAGCCATCAAGCTTCGAGATAATCTCCTTGGAGAACTCAACCTGATCGTTGATGATTGTTCCCACAAGATCCATCTCTGCAACAGGTGCATAACCTTCAGGGAACACAGAACCCTTAGCTGGTGATGGGACAAGATTCTCATTCATGATCTTATCGATATCTGTATCAGCTTCCTTGAAGAACCTCAGATGAGCTTCTACTCCAGCCTTTCCGCTGTTCTCATTCTCTGGAAAATGAAGAGAGAAACCACATGGTACATAATCCACTGGCTTTTTATTTATTGCAGCGATAACACGTTCCTTCTTGTTCATAAGACCTCCACTTGTTCCATCTAATATTATTAGTGATATTATCAGTCTAAATCACAAACCCGATTTGTCAACTTTAATTTTCAGTCATCAAATCAATAGAAATAAATCATTAAATAACAAACAAATATGAAACATTAATGGGCACCACAACCGTGATGCCCAAAAGTAAATCTTAGAAGAAGAGTAAACGAAACTCTTCAATAAAAATGTCTTTGGATGAATCTCTGATCCATCCAGGGCAATAGATAACCCTTATCCATCCATTCCCCTGGATAGAGGGTGATGGATCTCTCCACCACCCAGCCGTTTCTTCAGACGGTCATACCGCCTCTATATGCCCAGGAGTTGTCTCCCGCTGCATACTTGCGCTTATACTCACGGACCGTGTAAGCATTCAGCCCTGCGAGCTGCGCTGTTTTCTTGTATCCGTAACCCTAATGGAAGCTAAAATTGCAGGGGATTTCTAAAGATGCCAAAGGACTTGATAAGATACAATATTGTAATGACTTACAAGAAACAAATAACAATTTAAGAATGCTAAGAAGTGCCAAGAGATTTCAGAAAATGTGTAAATCCGTAGACAATTCGTAGACAAAAATAGCCCTAGCAAGCTGTTAAGCTCACTAGGGTCTCACTACTGGTTATGATGATATCTCTCAAGGTTAGTAATCCTGACTTCATGCCTTTCAACCTGTTTAACAATTTCATCAAGTTCTTTCCCATGAAGTCTAAGCCGTTCATCACGAATCTTATCATTCTCTACCATATGATCTATTGAGGCTTTCATATGAGTGATGTTAGAGCTTATTTTGAGAATCGGAGTCAGGATACTTATTAAAGCTCCTGCTGCTATGACTATTGCACCAATCATCGTTGCATTGTCCACTATTTTCCTCCCTGAGACATATTTCTGATTGCTTCGTAGCAACCTGTTGAAGCCCAGCCAGAGACAAGACCGACAAGGGCTACATCAAATGAAAAGCCCTTCATCCAAAAGGCAAGGGCTATTCCAAGAATTGCATTGATAATAGGTATGTACTTGTTATCAATCTTGGGGCATAGGTGCTTAACCATAGCCCCCACGACATAACAGATCACTGTTATTGATGGGATTATGATTGTTTCCATATGTTAATCCTTTAAATTACGGAGTATCTGGTAATTTAGTCTTTACCGTTCCATTTGAGTCTATATAAAGCTGTCCCGGTTTTAATGAAGCCATCTTTTCTGTTGAAGGATCTATCGGAACACTTAAATACACTTCATCGTTTGCAACCTTAATTGTCATATAAACGGTTTGATTAATCCAAACGCCATAAGAACCAGATGAAATAAGTACATCTACTATTCCATCGCCAAACGATGTTCCACTTACTGTATATTCAAGACCTGTATTAGCAATGTTTAAGCTGTTTAAGTTGTTATCATATAAAAAAAGCCAGAATACACCACTCGTTATCATTATAAATGGATAAATGTATCTTAAGCCCGGTATATTTGACGAAGATACTTCAAAGATGTGTCCGTTGATTTCTTTGAGCAAATATTGAATAGCTGTGAAATCAGTACTACCTGTTATGGCTGCTGCTAAATTGCCAAGAAGAGTAGAACACTGTGAAGAACCTTCATCCGCTGTCACATAATAGTTGTTTAATTCTTTTGGTATTACTTTCAACCCTCCACACTGAAGCTCTCCTTGAAATTTTGAATTACCACTAATATTCAGATCGTAAGCATTCATATTCTGTATATAGCCGTTTGTACCTTCTATTTTTCCATGAAATGTACCGCTATTTGCAGTAATCGAACCTGAAAGTTTTGCATCCACTGCTGTAACTAATCCAGTATTGAAATCGATATGGAACTTCAAAGCTCTATTATCACCTTGAGAAGCTGCACCAAAGCGCATTGTTACACCATCTTGTGTTATCTCAAATGTAGCAAGATTGTTACCAACTGTCTTAGTGAATCGGAACTCACCAAGAACAGTGATAATCTGAGCAAAGAGATTTTCGACAAATGCTTCTTTGCTTGCCAATCTCTTATACCAGCTCATGTACTTGGTATTTTGGACTGTATCGGAAGAAAGTGCATCATCGAGACATGAAGACATTATCTTGCCATACATATCAGGAGATACGTTAGCATTCTCACCTGTTACATATACTTCTTCCCAGCTTGTGCCATTCCATCTATAAGGGTTTCCTGCTTTGAATGTGTCAAAGCTCTTAGAACAAAGGAAGTAATCACCAACTGCAAGAATCAGGACATTTCCCTCATCATCATACCCCTGAGTTGGTACAGCACTGTCATATGCTCCTAGATATAAAGGGTCGGCCGTCTTATCCACCACGCCAAGGTTAAGAGTGTCCATAAGCTGCGTTCCGTTGAACAGGCTTATAGTGAAACCTTCTGCATTTCTATAAGGGATTATGACTGTATATGTTCCACCTTCTGCAACATAGCGATCATTGACATACCACTTCGGTCTTGCTTTGGTGTAGCCGTTGATATCAGCTCTGAAAGTGATTGTCTGAGAAGTCGTGAGCCTGTCATTGCGAACAACTACAGTTGACGATGCTACAATCTCAAACTTGCTTCCTTCGCCTTTTCCTGCACAGTAGTAGCTTTTTGTGGACGTACCATCAGACATAAGAGTTGTCACTCTTACCCATAGATACTTTTCAGCATCAATCTCTATTGAATCAGAGAACTCTGAATCCAAAGGACAAACGGTATTACTGTCAGAAAGAGCATAAGCGTAACTGTATTTTACAGCACTGTTGCCTTTGTCTCCAACAGGTTTAGAACCATCAGGATTGACAACCTGATCTATGAAATTGGATAGAGTCTTATTGAGTGTTATCTTGTTGCTTTCAGGCTTCTGAAAATCGAGTTCGAGCTTAAGGATTGAATATGTGTCGTTCACGCCATGTGGTGTGGATACAACCTTCATCTTCTTTCCCATTTCTAGGAAATCAACATCCTCAAACCATCCAAGGTCTACAACTGTCACCTCAATAGAATTGGAAAGCCCTGTAAGCGCATCGACTTCATCCAATACTTGCTGAATCCAGTCAGCAGGGTATCCGTCATAGCTACGCTGTTCTATAATAGCTCCATACTTCTCAAAGAGAGGTTTATTGACTATCACAAGTCCATTTGCCCCGAATATGTTGCCCATATTGAGCTTGCCATTTATCGGGAAAGACTTTTCCAAATCCATATCCGATGATGTCACAGGGAACATCTGCTTATGGTGTGAGGTTTCAATGATATCCATTTCAGAGATATTGGTTGGATATCCTGTATTCTCGTTCTCATCGCCTGTAGGAAGGATACCTGTGATAATCTCTCCACCTTCCACGGTCTGTGTAAGGTCAAGGATATTCTTTCCAAGCTCTGCTGTCTGGTCTAAGAGTTCATAGGAATCAATCCAGTCAATGTATGTACCCTCATCTTCATGACGGAATGATATATGACCTCCGTATGCTTCCAAAAGGTCTTCCATAGCATCAAGGGATTTCTCCCATTCCATGTAAGCATAAGAGACTTCTTCATCTGAGCCATCAACTGAGATAGTACCGATAATGAACTGTCTCTCTTCTGTTACCTGAGAATTGTGGTCACTGATGATCTTGGTGAAAATCTCAATCGGTGTAGCTGATGTCGTTCCCTCATCATCCTCGTAACCATCAGGATGGATAACGGAATCGTTCAGGAAAGCGAACTCACCCTCACAGGTAAACTTGCGTTCCTTATAGAAGCTCTCTTCTGAATCAAGCACTCTGCCACGGAAAATAATCTTATCGTTCTGCGTAACCGTGATGATGCTCTTCATCCTATCAAATGACTGATAGTATGGATGCTGTGGATAGACAACGAACTCGAATGACCCCGCCTTGTTTTCCTCAAGAGTCAGCTTCATGTCTGATATATATTTCTCATCTATCCTATCGTCATAGAAGCATTCATTTTCCAGATATACCTTGAACATTACTCTACCTTTACAGGCTTGCCATCTGATAACGTATGGTCAGCGTGCCTGTACCGTTGACCTTAAGCCAATGCTCCCCTTCTGTGAGTCTGATATCAGGGGAATAGATTTCCTCATTCGGAGGAACAACGACTGTTGCAGAACCGAATACCAATGACATTGAATTGGTAGCCAAAAACGTAGGATTGACTGACTTACGCATATTGGTGAGTCTGATTGTCTTTGTATCCACAACGTCCTCTATAAGCACTGTTTCCTCACGCCAGTACTTATATGGGTCTGCCTCTATCGTGAAATTCATAGTTCCGAGAACCTTGTCAGTCTTCCACTTATCAATGGAGACACGCCCGACATAGTAGAAATCCTCATCATCGTCAAATACGATTCTGAACCTCTTACCATGAATAAGATTCTGAACATTTGAGAAGATATCCCAGAACTTCGACCTATCATCTACAACAGTGAATCCCAGTTTTATAGAGCGTGTTTCATAGCGTATCTCCCCTAATACTTCTGTGAGATCAAGAGAGCCGTCTGCACCATCAACATCAACATAGTGTTCTTTAATTTTCGGAGAAGAGATTTCCCTAGAGCTGAGAATCAGCCCTAGGTCTTTATAACTGTCAATATCTCCGAATCTAACGTTACGAATAACCATCAGATACCCCTTGCCCTCAAGCGAGAGCTTCTGCCCAGCTCCGTATCAACGTATGGGCTGATAACCCTAGCCACTACCTGACCATCAATCACGACTTCCCTGTTTCCGCTTCTGAGGAAATCAAAGAACTCTGCAACCATCTGCCTGAATGTGACTATCTCTTCCCTTACGCTTCCAGAGTTACCGCTGGTCTGCCTTTCGGCTTCTACGATTGCAGGACTGAGTGCTTTAGCAAGTCCACCAACCCACTCTGTATTGTGTTCGAGAGGAACGATAGCTTCTGCTCCATCCTCTCCAATGAGAGCATGTGTAGCTTCGTTTACAATTCCACCTTCTGCCAGTGCAGGAGTGTATTGCTGTGCGCTTATTGTTGCCGTTTGGACACCAGCAGTAGCCATGACCAATGCAGCAGCCACCGCTCCTGCAATCGGCCCAAGCTGTGCAAAAGCTGTCATGGTAGCAGTTGCAGCCTGAATCCATACCTGAGCAATCTGAGTCACCTTATTAGCTTCAAACTGCTTTCTAGCAAGCTCATCTTTCTTCCTGAGAAGTTCCTCTTCGGCTGTTGCTTCCTCAGCATTAAGCTGGTCTTTGTAATCAGTCAGTTCCTTCTCATTTTGCTCAACGGCTTTAACATAATCGGCATAGGAAATCTTCCCTGAATAGAGCTGGTCTTTTAGAGCCTTATTCTCTTCATCAAGGGATTCTTCCTTATCTTCCAGCTTCTGCTCATTAAGTTCCTGCAAATCCTCATAATGGGCTTCGAGTTCAGCAATCTCATTCTCAAGATACTGATTCTCAAGGTCTTGCAGAGCTGTGAACAGAGGCGTGATATAGGTATCAACTGCATCCATCACGGAGCTGAAAGCATTTCCCATGTTGCTCATGAAAGTCTGGAATCCGCTCATCTGGTCTTTTGTCTTATTGAAGAAATTGACCACTGAGACGTTCAATTCATCCCATGATTCAATCCAGCTCTTAGTCTCTTCTTTATTCTCTACAGTTGCTTCCTTGAAGTTGACTAGAGCTGTACCAGCTGCATCCATCGCACTCTGAGTGTTCTGCATCGCTGTAACAAGCTCTTCAATCTCAGCTCTTGTTTCACGAGCATTCAGACCCATTTCGCCTGATTCTGACACAGCAAGCGAGTACTCCTGATTCAGAGCCATGAGTTTTTCTTTCTGTGTATCAAACTGCTGATTCAATAGCTCAATCTGAGAGGTTATACCGTCCGTAGAGGTCTTCCAGTTCTCATTGTCTCCGGCAAGGTCTCTCATCTTCTTGGTAATCTCATCGAGATCACCATTGATGGAATAAAGCTCATCATGGACTCCGCTTACAGAGAGAGCTGAATATGAGCCAGTGCCAAAAGATGATGCATTCTGGTTGTTTATTTCGGTAGCTATACGGTCAGCAAAAAGCTCAACAGCCTTTGACTGTTCAAGAGGTACTATAGCCTCTGCACCAGCTTCACCGACAATTGCCTGTGTAGCTCCATCAACAACGCCACCCTGAGCCATCTTTGGAAGCTCAACTCTTTCAAGCGGAGATATCTCAACCCCAGGAATGGCATTGATTACATCTATTACCTTGTTGATACCTTCGACAAACCAATTGACCTTATTCTCAAGCCAATTGAGTACACCATTGAAAGCACTCTTGAATGAGTTGGTAAAAGCATCGCTGATTGTTGTACCAATTGAGGTAAACTTACTCTTCACATCGTCCCAGAGTCCTGAGAAGAAATCGCCCCAATCGGAGAAAACACCTTTTAGGTTGTTCCAAGCAGTAGAGAAGATATCAGAGAAGAACTCACCAACAGGAGTGAATATCGTCTTTATCGAATCATATAGATCAGTGAAGAACGAACCCCAACTAGAGAACACTCCCTTGATGTTTTCCCAAGCTCCTGAGAAGTCACCTGTAATGGCATCACCCAGTGCTGTTACCGTACCTCTTACCGTATCCCACAGAGTTGTGAAGAATCCGACAACAGGTGAAAGAACATCCTTTATCTCTTCCCATGCATCCCCAAACTTCTCACCAAAGAAAGCATCGATTGGTGCAAAGATATTCTTGATGCTCTCAAAGAGACCATTGAAGAATCCTTCCCAGCTTGCAAAGACACCTTTTATGGCTTCCCAAGCTCCTGAGAAGTCTCCCTACATAGCAAGAGTAAGTGCAGAGAATATTCCTTTAATTGTATCTCCCATCGTTGTCAGATATGACACGATGGTATCTATCTTTTCCTTAACGAATATCTGAGCTGATTCAATAAGGGTCTCTACTGTCTCGAATATGGTAGGCAGATAAGGCTCTATCTTGTCGTATAGCTCCTGCAAGAAATCCCATACTGCCGATATTGTCTCGGATATACCGCTGACAACTTCCGAAATGCCTGTTGCAATGGTTATCCACAATTCATCAAAGAATGGTGCAGACTCAGCCCATACTTCTGCAATCTTATTCCATGCGCTAATTAGCCCTTCTCTGATGGTATCTATGATTGGACTTATCGTGTTCCACAGCTCATTGAATGCTGGACTGACAGCATCGATGAAATTGAAGAACTCCCATCTTAGATCATCACAGAGCGTTGACCAGAAGCGAATGAAATTGGAAAACGCAGTCTTTGCGTTCTCTACCCATCCTGTAATTGTGGATTTATTGGTATCAATCCACGCATTGAAATCCTCAACCTTGTAACGCATGTCGTCCATGATGTTTGATATGGACTGCATTACAGGTATCACAGCTTCAAGGACTTTATCGCCCATTGCAGCTTTAAGCTGTAACCAGCTTTCGGCAAGATTACCGCTCTGATTTGCGTATTCTCCCGATTCCCTAGAAGCCTGTCCTAATGCTCCTGACTGCCTGTATATCTCATCGGCTATATTGAGCATTACCATCTGCTTCTGAGCTTCGGTAAGATTGATGTATTTAGTACCGTATATCTCAAGAGCCTTGCTGTTACGCTGTGTCTCTGACGTGAAGAGACCAATCATATCACCAGCTTCAACATTGCCTCTGATGAATGACCTCAGCCTCATATCAGCGTCTTCAAGGCTTATGTCATAATATGCAGCAGCATCGGCTGCAAGGTTAAGATAACGCTCGGTTTCAGACAGTGCTCTATTGGCATCAAGCCCTGCTCCTTTGAACTGAGAGAATGCCTTTGTTCCAGCTACCCTAAGACGTGTAGCCATGACACCAGTTGCCTTGCTGACATCATTGAACATCTTGGTTGCACTGTCTCCAACTTCCTTGAAGGTCGCTGCAAACTGTGCATTGGATGCATTTACCTGAGCTGCTGCCGAAACGAGTGTCTTTGTGAATCCAGCTATCGCCCTGACAGAGAATGCTGCAACAACAGTCTTAGCAAGGTTGTTGAAGGATTTAGCCATCTTATTGACAGCGGATTCTGTTTGATTCTGTGTCTGCTTTAGGTCATTCTGAAACTGCTGTGCTCCATTCAATTTCAGAAGACCATCTATGATAAATGAACTCATTATCTGCTATCCTCAAATGTGTAATTCCCTGCCACCACTTTCTTCGATGCTTGAATGATTGCCCTGATCTCTTCGTCAGGAGGTCTTTGCTTCTTAGATGATGCAGGAGCAGGTTTCCTGCCAAGACTGTCCTTGAAATCGTTAAAGCTCTTGCCGTTGTTGACTTTGGCAAGCCAGAACTCCCATAGATAATCTTCCTGATACAGACTCCATGCCTCATGAATAAAACGTCTAAGCTGTCCACAAGAGATATATCCATCAAGAAGAAAATCGGGATGTGAATAGCGTGTCGCCATCACATCCCAGAATTTCACATCCCCTACTTCGAGGATTTCAGAGCAACCTTGAAAAAATCCTTGAACTCATCCTTGCTGATTACATCGATTATCAGCTGTGCGAACTCATCAATTGGCATATTCTCAAGGTCTTTCCTCAGATTCTTCCTAGCAGTCTCATCGTCAACCACTATGATGGACTCAAGAAAAGCGTAAAGCTCCTTCTCGCACTGAGGAAGATTTGCAATTATGATTCCTGCAATATCGAGGATGATATCAAGCGTTATAGTCTCTGGATTGACCTTCCTATTCTCGCTTGCAAGCTCGATGATGTTAGCACCATTGATTGCACCCTTGAGTTCTTTAATCCCAATCTTCTTCAAGATTCCGCACATCGGGAAGATGTCCCTAGATACAAGTTTTCTAAGCTCCATGATTTACTCCTTATTTGCTGTCTTAAACTGTCTCTTCCTTTGGATAGATGATTCTGTAAGGAAGCCTGTCACACTCACTGGAAAGGTCAGCAACACACTCAAATGTTGCTGTTACGACACCAGCGGTCTTGTTCTGTCCGTTGATTGAGAAACCACCAGAGACTCTAGCGTTCGGGAAGATGATGATAATTGGTCTACCATCAATCCTGTGTCCGATGTATCCAAAGTTCTCAAGATAATCACCATCGTTAAGCTGTGCTCTTGATACGATTTCCTTGTATCCCTCAAAGTCTACGCTATCCTGCTCTGTGCCGATGATAAGAGCTTTGATGATATCCGGCGTGAGTTCAATGAGGTTGGTCTCGATAGTAGCTGTTTCGCCTGTCTTGACCTCAAGCCTCTTAACCTTGACCAGTTTTCCATCCACCTCAATATCCGTGA
>JADIMF010000082.1 GCA_017694915.1 Candidatus Ornithospirochaeta stercoravium | reverse complement strand
CCTACTGCTTAGAAGGCAGTTGCTCTATCCAGGTGAGCTAAGGGCGCATGTTTAAGCAACAGATGGTAAAATATCAGCTTTTGATAACAATATCAAGTGGCTTTCAGCTATACAGCTGCTTTTTCCTCGCGTAGAGCGTATAAGGCATTGCCACGATGAATGTGATGACTTCTGCAAGTACCATCGCCCAGAGTATTCCGTCCATAGACATGAAGAGGGGTAGAATGAAAAGCAGAAGTCCGCTTACAGCGATTCCTCTTGAGAGCGAGAACAGAAGGGCAGGGAATGCGAGAAGCACGCTCTGAAGGAAGAACACTATGTTTATGTTCACTGCCATCAGAAGGAATGAAAGCGCATAGATGATTACTATATGTGGTCCGATTCTCATTACGCTTTCCGTTGTATCCATGAAAAGCGAAAGAATAGCTTCCGGGAAGAGTGCGCAGACAGCAGTTGAGAGTACTCCGAATGCGATTGATGTCCAGAGAAGGTATGTGAATGATTTCCACGCTCTTTTCCGTAATCCTGCGCCGAAATTCGTTGATGAAATCGGCTGCACAGCCTGACCTGCACCGGCATATAGATGCTGAAGCAGGAATGAGATGGTCATTATCACGCCGAGGACTGCAAGTTCATCCCTTCCACCGTATTTCATCGTCTGCTTGTTGATGATGATCGTAAGCACGGCAATCGCGACATCGAGTATGCTCGCGCCGAATCCAGTGGAGAGAATCCTCCTTGCATCTGACGCTGCGTCCCTGCTCTTCCTGAACTTCAGCGAGGAATGCCTGAATACGAAGTGCGAGAGAAGTATCGCAGTCTGGATGAGCGCTCCGAGTGCTGTTGCAAGTCCCGCGCCGAACATGTCGAGATTCATCGGGAAAACTAGGAACCAGTCTCCGAAGATATTGAAGCAGCCCCCGATAAGCACTGCCTTGAGCACAAGCTGTGGTTTCTCGTCATATCTCACTACAGGAGCAAGAAATGTGTTTATTGCGAAAAGGGGGAATGAGACTACTATCGGAAGGATGTATGACCTGGCATATGGCAGGAGGGCATCATCGGCACCGCTGAATATGAGGATCTCATCCAGGAATATTGCTGACAGAATCCATGAAATGGCAATCGTAATGCAGAGAAGAAGTACTGATAACGTGAATAGCCTGTCAGCTCTTTCAGGTTTTCCTTCGCCTTTTGCATGGCTCATCAGCACAGATCCCCCGATGCCGAAAAGCATCCCGAGGAAACACATCAGTGCAAAGTATGGATTGATTACAGCAATAGCGGCAGCTCCATCCGGACCGCAGGCCTGACCGACGGCGATGGTGTCAACAAAACTGTAGACGGATGTCGCAAGCGCACCGCCGAGTGATGGTATGAGATATTTACCGTAAAGTTTCCCTATGCTTTCCTTTGTGAGTTCTGAATCCATAGGGGAGGATTATCCAGATAGGTTTGTTTTCTGTCAAATGAGAGGGCTTCCCAAAGGAAACCCTCCCTGTGAGAATCACATATTGGATTCTGCCTCTGCGATGAGTGCATCGTAGTCAGCAAGGTTGTAGCTTTCTGCATATGGTGTATCGAGATAGCCTTCGTTGATGAGCTTGATAAGCTCGGCTCTTCTCGGATCATCTTCAGAAAGATCGACACCTACGATTCTCCAGTTGTCGGTGACAAATGGGGATACAGGTGAATTCTCAGCGAAATAGTTTACTATCATGTCGCGGATGGAACCTGAGCTTTCCCAGTTTCTCTTACCGCTTACGAGTCCCTGTGCCTTGAGAGCGGATGAATATCTGTAGTTATTCACTGCAAGGGAAAGGATATCATCATCCTGGAGCGGCTCACCGTTGAACATCACATTCTTTATCCTTGAGCCCTTCGGCTGTGAGAGATCGATTTCATAATCCACACCCTCGAACATGTCGTAGAGATAATCAGGATACTCAGGATCGAATGAGATATTTATGTCGCCAGGCTTCCACTGGTTGTAGCACTCTGCGCTCCATTCCATATATGCCTTGAGCTCAGCGCCTGTGACGTCAACGCGATAGAGTGTGTTGTCGAACTTGTAGATATCGAAGATGTTGCCGTAGTTGATATCGCCTTCAGGAAGGTCGCTTGTATCCTTGAAGAGCGCTGCAGCGGACACGTCAGCTCCTGATTCTTTGAGCTGGATCATGTTTATGAAATCCATTACCGCAGTATCGCGTACTCTTCCTTCAGGAATTCCTCTTATCTCATTCTCCGGCTGGAATCTGGCTGTAGTGGTACCAAGAGCCACTCCGCCTTCACCATCTTCTCCGCTTCCTCCGCCATTGACATAGCTGATGGTCTTCTCATGAGCTTCCTTGACAAGCTGAATCGATCTTATTTCCTCCGAAGGTGTCACTCCTGTCATGTCAACAATCTCGACAGTGCTGTCAACGACATTGTTCTCATCATCGAGATAAAGATCGAAACGTGCGGCATCACGGCCTCCATTGCGGCATCCGCCGATAACAGTATCATTCTGCTTCTCATTTACAACAACGTGGTTATGTGCAACCTGGAGAATATCGATTTCCGGATTGTCATCAAGGATCTTCTGGGCAGAGTCTGAACCGTTGTCCTCATCGAATTCAGCATACATTCCCATATGCGCAGATACGATGATTACATCTGCCTGATCGCCGATTTCCTCGATTGCATTCTTTACCGCAACATTAGCAGGGAGGAATGTAAGATCTGCGATTCCCTCCTTCTCGCTGTCCCAGATAGGCACATCAGGTGTCACTGTTCCGATTATTGCAACCTTGACACCTGCAATTTCCTTGATGACGTATCCAAGTCCAGTTGCATAGTTGCCGTTGCTGTCTATTACGTTTGCGGCAAGGATAGGGAAGTCTGCCTGGGAAAGGATTCTTGTCGCGGTATCAACACCCCAGTTGAATTCATGGTTTCCGAGTGTCATCGCATCGTATCCCATGTAGTTCATTGTGGTAATCACAGGATGCGGTTCATCAGGGGTATCGTTGTAGAGATCGTCCGTCATAATCGTGCCCTGGATATCATCACCGGCATCGATTAAAAGCGTGTTCGGATTCTCCTCTCTGACGCTTTCGATATACGTATACAAGCGTGCCATACCGTTATTTGCAGTCTCGGAATTATCCTCATATGAGTATCCCCAGATATTCCCGTGCATATCTGAAGTTCCGATGACTGTAATATGCTTTGTCCAGTCCGCCGCGAAGACGGAAGAAATTGCTAAAAGGGCCACAAGGAGAATGGCCAGGATTTTCTTGGCTGAATTCATGATTGCCTCCGCTTTCACTGTACAGCATGAATCGGAAGCTGTGGTTTACATTATGTTAATTCTTTTAGCTTCCGGCTTTTTCCTCAAGTTCCAGCCATCTCTCTGTTTTCTCATCAAGGAGGGTTTTTGCCTCTTCATACTTTCTTGATCTCTCTTCAAGAGTGCCGAGCGGAGTAGCGGCTGCTGTGGCAAAAGAATCCTCAAGGTTCTTTATGAGCGTCTCAAGTTCGCTTATTTCCGCTTCAATCGCTTCCTTTTCCTTCGCTTCCCTGTATGTCAGTCCCTTTTTCTCCCTCTGTCTCCTTGTATCGCTGACATTCTTCTCCTCCGGTTTTTCCTCAGCAGCTGCCTTCTTCTCATCCTGTCCTTCCTTCCATTCCGTGAAGGATCCTGGGAAGAGGGTAATCTTTCCGTTTTCTATAACGAACGTCATATCTGTCGTCATATCGAGGAATGTCCTGTCATGAGATGAGATGATCGCGCAGCCTGGGAATGAGGATATGTATTCCTCCAGTCTCTCCATCGTATCTATGTCGAGATCATTCGTAGGTTCATCAAAGAGAAGAAAATTTGGATTCGATGCAAGACGGGTTATGAGATAGAGCCTTCTTCTTTCTCCACCGGAGAGCATTGAGATAGGTGTTCTCTGCATTGAGACAGGAAAACCGAAAAGCTCAAGAAAGCGGGATGCTGAGACAATCGTGCCGTTTCCGAGAACGATTCTGTCTCCTATATCCTCAGTATATTCCAGCATGGTCTTTGCTGATTCGAGGTTGCGTCCAAGCTGATCATAATAGCCGAATACGGTATTCTGTCCTTTATCTATATAGCCTGAATCAGGCTCAAGACGACCGGAGAGGATATCGAGAAGAGTCGACTTTCCGCAACCGTTGTCGCCGATGAGTCCAATCTTCATTCCTTTCACGAACGAGAATGTGAAGCCTGAGAACAAATGCTTGTCATCAAAGGACTTGGATATATTATCTATCTCGAGTATCTTCTTCCCAAGCCTTCTCTCTGCTGAAGAGAATTCCCTTGGTCCGTCCTCTCTGACCTTATGCTCCTTGTCGAGCATTTCGGCAATTCTGTCCTTCCTGTTCTTATCCTTCCCCGTTCTTGCCTTCGGGCCTCTCTTCAACCATTCAAGCTCTCTTCTGAGTATGGTCCTGAGTCTTTCCTGTTCCTTCTCATCCATTCTCAGCCTTTCTTCTTTTCTCTCCAGATAGGCCGAGAATGAACCGGGATGACGGTAGAAATGCTTTCTGTCCAGCTCCCATATAGAGGAACAGCATTCATTGAGGATATGACGGTCATGAGTCACGATGATGACGCCGCACTCAGTGTTCTTTATCCACGTCTCAAGGTATTCGATTGTTTTTATATCAAGGTGGTTTGTCGGTTCATCCAGAAGCAGAAGCCCCGGTTTGAGCGCAAGAGCTCTTGCGATGGCGGCTTTCTTCTGCTGTCCTCCCGAGAGGTTCGCCATCAGCGTATTCTCATCGATTTTCTCTCCCAGATCGGTGAGTATGGCTTTATAGCTTCTTTCGATATCCCACAGATCGTTTTTCTCGATAATCTCGGAAAGTCTCGTGTATTCCTTCTCATCTCCGTTTTCAATGGCCTTCTGGTAATCAGAGAGAATCCTCAGCTTTTCTCCTTTCTGCAGATAGAGAAATGATGCGAGCGTTGTTCCTTCGGGATATGTGACATTCTGTTCGAGCATCACGGGATTGATATCCTTTTTCATCGACACATTTCCCTCATCAGGAACCATGCTTCCGATGATACAGCGGAGGAATGTCGATTTCCCCGCACCGTTTCTGCCTACAATTCCCGCTTTCTCTCCTTCTTCAAGTCCCAGGGACACATTTTCGAAAAGCGGCTCATCATTCACCGTCTTTGATAGATTCTCAATCGATAGGATATTCACGCTGACATCTTAGATTGTCTTTCCATCTTCCTCAATGGCGGAGGATTGCCATTACCATGATATCTTCCTAGAATCCAGAACATGCTGCGAGATATTTCCGCTTCATTTCCTCCAGAGGAGGGAATGAATGAAGATAGATTAAAGAAAGCAATTGCAAGAAAGCTCCATATTTCCCCTGATTCCATAAAGGGAATAAGGATAAGGAAGAGAAGCATTGATGCGCGTCATGGTGATGTCAAAATCCAGATAGATGCCGCTCTTTATATCAATGAGGAGCCTGAGAAGCTCTATGAGGAAACGGTGTTTCCCAATGTGGATGGATCGAAGAAAGCAATAGTTGTCGGATTCGGACCTGCAGGTATATTCGCCGCTTTGACGCTTCTTGAGAATGGTATCTGTCCGATAGTCCTTGAGCGTGGCGAGGATGTGCACTCCAGGCTGAAGTCGATAGGGACTCTTTCCAGGGATGGAAAGCTCAATGAGGAATCGAACTACGCATTCGGAGAAGGGGGTGCAGGGGCATTCTCAGATGGAAAGCTCTATACGAGATCATCCAAGAGGGGGGATGTCGGGCGGATCCTTTCCCTGCTTGTCCAGCATGGTGCGGATGAATCGATTCTATACGATGCTCGTCCTCATATCGGGAGCGACAGGCTTCCTTATATCATCGAGAATATACGCAACACGATAATAAGCCATGGTGGTGAGGTCCTTTTCGGAAAGCGTGTCGTGAAGCTTCTGAGAAAGGGAGATGAGACTGCAGGTGTAATCTGTCAGGACGGAAGCGAGTATATTGGACCCGTAGTACTTGCAACAGGGCATAGTGCGAAGGATGTCTATTATTTCCTTCAAGATGAGGGTTTTGCACTTGAAGCGAAGAGTACGGCAGCTGGTGTTCGTCTTGAGCATCCTCAGCATCTGATCGATTCAATACAGTACCATAACGATAAGGGAAGAGGACTGTATCTCCCGCCAGCTTCATACTCATTCAGGGCGCAGGTCAATGGAAGAGGTGTATATTCGTTCTGCATGTGTCCCGGTGGAGTTGTTGTACCTGCAGCAAGCGAGAGTGGACACGCTGTACTCAATGGTATGTCCCCATCTTCCCGCGGTGGCAGAAAGGCAAACAGCGGCATGATAGTCGAACTGAGGAAGGAAGAGCTTACCGATACCGATCCATTCGCGATGCTGAGATACATCGAAGAGATAGAGCGAAGATGCTTTGCAGAGGGATTTGCGGCATACGCTGAGCGCATGACTGATTTCGTAAGCGACAGGCCGAAAGCAACACTTCCAGAGACAACATATCCCCGTCCTGTAATAGCCTCGCGTCTTGATGATTATCTTCCTCGTATCATCGCAGAGTCACTGAGAGAAGGATTCAAAGCCTTCGACAGGAGCACAAAGGGAAGATTCATAACAGCAGAGGCAATGCTGCTAGCACCTGAGACAAGGACATCTTCGCCTGTCAGGATCCTGAGGGATGAATCAATGAAGCAGGGAAGGGGACTCTATCCTGCAGGTGAAGGTGCAGGTTATGCCGGAGGAATAGTATCTGCGGCAATTGACGGAAGTGAAGCGGCTCTTCGCTTAGGAGGTGATTATGGCTATCTCAGGTAAGGAGATAAGGGAAGGCGCAAAAGACGGATTTCCCATCTTCCTCGGTTATTTCACCACAGCACTCGCATTCGGGCTTCTGACGCGTACAAGCGGTTTCACCTTCGTTGAGGGTGTCCTTACAAGTGCTGTCACATTCGCAGGCTCTGGTCAGTTCCTGATGATGAATCTCTATAATGCAGGCTCGCTTCTGCTGAGCATTATAGTCTCGGTATTCTTCATCAATAGCCGTTATATCTTCATGGCATCCTCTTTGTCTCAGCGCCTTCTTGATCCAAAATCCATAGCGGGTAGGCTGATGTGCGGATTCGGAACAGTCGATGAGGTTTTCACTGTTGCTTCATTCAAAGGCAGGAAGCTTTCATACAGCTATATGGCCGGCCTTATATTCATTTCTTATATCGGGTGGGTATCGGGAACGTCAATAGGATTCGCGGCAGGGACATTCCTTCCCGAAGTCGTGCAGAAAGCCGCTGTGATAACAGTCTATGCGATGTTCGCATCTCTTCTGGGTGCGGAGACAAGAAGGAATGTGAAAGCGATTCTTGTCGCGTCGCTCTCCGCGCTTCTGAACTCTCTTTTCATTCTTGTGCTGAATCTTTCAACAGGTCTTTCATTCCTCATTTCCATGATAGCCGCAACAATATTCGGAGCATTCCTCTATACAGATAAGGAGGCCGGTCTTGAATAAGCTTGTTCTTATATTCTCATGCGCGGCGGCAACGCTTTTGCCTCGCATCATTCCATACTTCGCCTCTCAGTATCTTGCAAAGCTTCCGAGATTCATCCGCAAGTGCATGCTTCTTCTGCCAGTTGCGGCTCTCGGCGCTCTTATATTCCCACTGGCTCTTACGGATTTCGATGCTGAGTGGGTTGCAGGGCTTGCCGGAGTAGTATCTGCATTCCTTGTCTCCTATTTCAAGGGCCCCATGATAGTGGCAATCATTGTCGCGCTTTTCATGACCACTGGCGTGCTGATGATACTTTAGGAATTCCTGAAAGGAAAGGCAGGGATGCATACACCCCTGCCTGATTGATCAGAAAGTGTAGAGAGCTACAGTTCCCGATACCTCGAATGCTGCAAGGAGCATTGGCTTTCCGTTCGGACTTTCATTAGCGCTTATGAACGCAAGTCCTTCTGGTGCTACATCTCCTCCCGTTACCCACTTATCGAGTTCGCCATCCTCATACTCCTCTGTTCCTGAAATGACTGTCTCGAAGTCTCGGGTGTTGATGTAGTTCACAAACTTGCTCTCTTCCGGATCCGTTATGTCATAGACCATGATTCCGCCTGTTCTTTCAAGAGCAAGGAATGCATACATCTTTCCATCAATTTCACCGACGGTGACAGCTTCAGCCTCCGGCCCCTTCTTTCCGGATCTGTCATCGAGTACAGCATTGTCATTTGATGCATTGAAATATTCAGGAAGATATTCATTTGTGATTCTCTCCGCATCATCTGCAGTCGTGAATACCTCTGTAAGATTGTTGCCATCGACACGGAATATCGTCATCGTGCGTCCGCCATAGAGATAATCAATATCGCTATCGAGCGATGTGTAATCATCTGCGTTGAAGAAAACGACTTTACCCTTAAGCCCTGAATTCTCAGCAGTGATGGCTCCAGTAGGGGATGTTGCCCCATCTCCGAAGTCGCGTTCATCCTCATTGATGTAATCTCCCCATTCCCTTGCGTCGCCTTCATTGGCAGTCACGATGTAGTCTGTTCCATCGATTGTGAATGCAGCGATTGCATCCGGCATCCTGATGCCGCGGAGGGTAGGATAAGTCTTAGGATTGTATGCATCGTCTTTCTTGTCGATGTCGACAGGGACCATCGAGTAATCCTCGAATCCGATACTCTCGATTCCCTTGATGACCATATTATCCAGATCAAGGATTGCTACGGCATTTGCTTCCTGCAGTGTGATATAAGCATTGCTTCCGCAAACAGCTATGTATTCAGGCTCGAAATCCGATGATGGAAGCTGTCCTTTCTGCATGATGACACCTTTCTCTTCGAGTTTCTTCATGCTGAG
>JADIMF010000008.1 GCA_017694915.1 Candidatus Ornithospirochaeta stercoravium | reverse complement strand
CTCCGTGAAGTTGATGCGATTTTCATAGAGGAAATAAGAAAAGCAGGGCTTTACGATAAGATCTGGCAGGCTCTTGCTGACCTTCTTCCTGTAAAGAGCGTCGGCGTACAGGGTGATGAAAGGACATATAGAGAGGTTTGCACACTCCGCGCAGTGACAAGCGAGGATGCAATGACAGCTGATTGGTATCATATGCCATATGATGTACTTCAGAGAGCATCAACGCGTATCTGCAACGAGGTAAGCGGAGTGAACAGAGTGCTCTATGATGTCTCAAGTAAGCCCCCTGCAACGATAGAATGGGAGTGACAATTCATTACAATATAAAGAATTGAATAAAATAAAATCGCTGCAGGTGATAAATGCTTACAGCGATTTTTTCGTGAATTCTGTTTCGTTTTTATTCAGGTTCCCAGCTAGCGGGGATTATGAGATTCTTGGTCGCGTAACTTATGTTTCTGTACCTGGCGATGCGAGTTATGAGAAACTTCTCGAGACAGCAAAGACTCTTTATCCAGAAACAACGGATGTTGTGAATATCACAGTTGATGGAGCTGAAACATATCGAGACATAACAACGTCTAGCATCAGCGGATCCAGCTCATACACAGAGCATGTCGGATCAACCTACACGATGAATGGTATTGCCATCCATATTTTTGGTGCCGAGTGATTTATTTCAGAGTCATAATGTGAGGCACCTTCGGGTGCCTTTTCTATATTCGTCCAATGTGGGTATCGCCTTGGTGTTTATTCTAATCTTGAATACCCAAAAGGAAATAGGTCGGATATAACTCACTATTAGAATTATTCTCGTCGTATATCGAAGGGGGCTTACAATGAAAACAGGAAAACTCTTATAGGATTGAATCCAAGAGTTCTTGGCTTATTGTTTGCATAATTTTATTAATCTTTTGCTTTAAGTTAGAAACCATATCGGAATGAAATACCCCCTGATGCTATAGGCACTATCGCTAAGTTGTTTTCTATGTTTGCAATGGCATCTAGGATAATATCAATTGCAACATTCCAATTCTTATTTATGACAAACGATAAGGCAATAGGAATCCTTATAGCAAAACTGTCTGGCGGATAGCTTATTGAGACAGGATTATGAATATAGCTAGCGCCTATACCATATTCCAATCTCAAAGAAAGAACTTTATTGATGTAGAAATAATTGCTCATATAAAGAGCAGCAGAGATATCGAAAAGAAAATTCCGGGCTCGACCATTAGCCTGGTACAGAGATACGTCACTTCTTATGCCGAGACTGAAGGAAATATTATTGTAAGGGAAATATATACCTGTTGCCCCTAAACGCACATTCACCGCATCCTTTTGATTTTCAGAAGAGGTAAAACTTGGCCCAAGGATAAGCCCGATCATAATCCTTGTAGGATCAGAATTTCTGTTGAAATAGAGTTCCTTGCTAAAAGCCTCCATATAAAGAGCATTGATATCTGATGTGTCAATAAAATCCATAAGATATGCATGCTGCGGAGTGTGGATTAAGTCGCTTTTGTAATCATGCTGTATAACAGTGAATTTTATCATACCTTCATTGACTGAAAGACAATTCCGGAATTCATTCAGAGAATCTTCTGACACGCGAATAAAATAAGCATTCGATGTATACCCATCAAAATAGAATGCCTCCTCATTCTCGTTGATGACGATGATTGTGTACTTTGCATGGTAGGAAGGAGATTCCATATATCTACCATTAGGCCAGCGAAATCTGAATTCTGCATAATCATCAGTCAGAATAAAGGTCCAAGTGAAAGGCATGGTATAACCATCAGCAGCAACTTCAATGCAATCCATTTCTTCTGTAAGAGATATATATTTCTGTGCATTGTCAGCGAACTTCTTTATTGTAAGGTCCGAGCCCGAAAGTGAGAGGGCTATAACAGCTAACAGCACGATTACCATAACGTTTTTTTCATATTACTTGGTATTATACAAGAATATGGTACTTGAGTTTTAAAGTATTGGAACAAACCTTAACAATATAATAGGGCAAATTTGTTTTCTCCTATGATGATGTCTTTCGATTTGAGAGTTTGTAATATCTAAATATTAAATATTGAAATATTAAATATTCTACGATTATAATCATATGTAGGAGATTTGCATGTTCATAGGAAGAGAAGCTGAACTTAAACGACTTGAGAAGATGTATTCCAGTAATAAGCTGGAGTTCGCGACAGTCTATGGTAGAAGAAGAGTCGGAAAGACAACATTAATCAATCATTTCACTTCAGGTCGTAGATGCATATTCTTTGCATGTCAGAAATCATCTGTTAATGAAAACCTTATTGAGTTATCTGCTCAGGTCAGTGCTTTCCTTGGATATGGTGTGAAATTCTCTTCTTTCATTGAAGCCTTTCGCGCAATCGTCAGATATTCAATGGATGAAAGACTTATATTTGTTATAGATGAATATCCTTATTTAGCTAAAAAGGATAACAATGCAATTTCCTCTATCATCCAGAATATTTTGGATCATGAAGCAAAGGAATCAAAGCTTTTCTTGATTCTCTCAGGTTCCTCTATCTCATTCATGGAAGATGAAGTTCTGGGAAAAGAGAGCCCGCTACATGGACGTATTACAGCGCAGTTCTTAGTAAAGCCTTTCGATTATCTTGATTCTGGTCGTTTTGTTCCTTCATATAGCTGTTCAGATAAAGCCATTGTTTATGGAATAACAGGAGGGATTCCTCGTTATCTTGAGCTTTTTGATGATAGCGTGAGTCTGAAGGAGAATCTTCTTTACAACATCTTTGACAGCAATTCTGTTCTTTTCAATGAGAGGGAGAACTACCTTAAAGAAGAATTCAGCGAGGTTTCTACATACAGCTCAATTCTGAATGCCATTGCCAATGGATGCACCAAGATTGCAGATATAGCATCGCTTGCAGGAATTCAGGTTGGAGCTTTGCCTTCTTATCTCAACAAGCTAAGGGAAGTAGGTGTTGTTGATAAACTTGTTCCTCTTGGGGAAAGCGAGAAGAAGGGTGTATGGAGAATATGCGATTTGTTCTTCAGGTTTCATTCATTCTTTGTTACAAGGAATATCTCTACGATAGTTTCTGGCCGTATGCCTCAGGCATATGACAAGGTCGTTGCTCCTCTTCTTAATGATTACATGGGAAAGGTTTTTGAAGAGATCGTAAGACAATATATTGAGCGGCATGCAGATCTTCCTTTCCCTCTTGGCATTGTTGGAACATGGTGGGGTGGTAGCAGGACCTTACATAAGGAAATTGAGATTGATGTTGTTGCAAAATCAGCTATCAGCAATGAGGCGATTATCGGAAGTGTCAAATTTAGAGAACGAATGATTGATTCTAAGGAACTTGAGCTGATGCGTTCATATTCACGTGAGATGGGAGGGGCAGAGAATTTCCTATATTGGTTCTTCTCCAAGTCTGGTTTTGCTGATGATATCAAGAAGCTGGCAGAGAATTATGAGAACATCAGGTTATTTACTATTGAAGATATTTATGGCTCTGGGGTGATTTTCTGAGGTATTCTTTATCGCGTTCTCACAACTCAGATCAGATATTTCATATATGAAGGTATAATTGAAAATTTTACTTCTTTTCTTTATAGGCCAGGGGATGTTTATGATAATGAAAGGAGAAGGTTTTCTCTTGACTTCAGTTATGGAGGTGTATATGGCAATAGAATCATTCAGCAGGACATTCACAGTGAACCCAGACTGGGGCATCAAGAACCTTGAGAAAGCTATCGACAATGGATCTCCTGCTGTAAAGAGACTGAGTACGTCAGAAGCTAAAGCTAAATTCAAAGAGGCCACTACGATGACACCTGAAAAAGCTGCAAGACTTAAGGCGAGGTATGGTAAATGAGATTGGAGTGTACAGAGCTCTGTGAGTTCATAGCTCGTGTAGGATAGGATAGGGCTTTACAGGCTTTATCCTCTTTTTCTATAAAGAGAAAATCTGTCATCAAGAACTGATTCATTCCTTATTGTTATTGTAATTTTGCTTAGTTTTCGCATTTGTCCTGTGATATCCTTACAGTGTTTCCGGAGGTGTGGATCATGAAGCAGACTGCCACTTTGATAGCTTCCAATACATGGTGCATCAGTGAATTCGATCTAGTGAATATGTTCGTTGTGGAAGGGGAGACTCGTTCTGCAGTAATCGATACAGGATGCGGATATGGAAATGTCAGGGAAGTGGTTGATTCAGTGATTACAAAACCTCTTTCTGTACTTCTTACTCATAAGCATCCTGATCATGCTGGAGGGATATATCATTTCAGAGATTGCCCTATTTACATGAATAAAGACGATAAGGAACTTGAATTCAATGGAATGGGACTGAGTAATGAATTCCGGAAGATGTATGCAGAAACGAGAGGTGCAACAAGGTCTTCTGAACTTGAGAAACAGTTGCTTATGATGATTCCAGATCCAGAACCTGATTGCTCTTTTGATTTCATTGATATCGATGATGGTAATGTCATTGATCTAGGAGGAAAGAAGCTTGAGTGCATCCACACTCCAGGGCATACAGATGGTTCGATTTGCTTTCTTGATAGAGATAACCGTATCCTTTTCTCAGGTGATACGGTCAACAACAGCATCATACTTATGAGACAGCCTGATAATAATACTGTACTGATAGAAAAATTCTGCAGGACGCTGAAGAAGCTATGGGCGTATGAGAAGTATTTCGATAGGCTTGCAATAGGGCTTGTTGGTCCTTTCATAGATAAGGGAATCATCAATGATTACCTTGTACTCACCGAGGGGCTTATTGATGGAAGTCTTTCGGGAAAATATGAGGAACGGGGATTTCGGAAGGGCGATGTCATACGTTATGGAAAGGCAGAGCTCTGGTATCAGTGCGATCAGTGAGAGATATTATGGGGCATGAGAAATTTCATTATAAGACACTGGATGAGCTGAAAAGAGAATGTGAGGTCCTTGGGATTTCGATTCCTTTTGCAGATGATACAGGTATCCTCGCGAAACCTTTTGAGATAAGAGGGAGGAAAATTGCGAATCGTCTGGGAATTGCCCCGATGGAAGGGGCTGACTCAACCGAGGATGGCCGTCCATCTGAATATACGGAGCGCAGATATGTCCGCGAAGCAATAGGCGGCGCTGGCATCATATGGTATGAGGCTATTTCCATAGTCGAGGAAGGGCGTTCCTCAAAGACTCAGCTTCTGATTACAAAAGACAATATTGATTCATTCAAACGCCTTAATGAGAAGGTGAAGGAAGCTGGTTTAAAGGCGAATGGTTTTGAGCCATATCTTGTCATGCAGTCCAATCATTCTGGACGTTATTCGAATCCTGCTAACAAGCCTGCTCCGCTTATTGCGGAGAGGAACGCATGGCTTGAAACATTCAGGGCTGCGGATGATTCCTGCATTGTCTCAGATGATTATCTGAAGCACATAGAGGAAAAGACAGGAGAGTCGGCGTTGCTTGCAAAAGAGGCCGGATTTGATGCTGTTGATATCAAATCATGTCATGGATACCTGTTTCAGGAAGTCATTGCTGCATATGACAGAAAAGGTGAATATGGCGGCTCATATGAAAACAGGACAAGATTATTGAAGAATTCCATAGCAGCTGCGAAGGTTTATGAGACTTCATCATTCAGCGTCATTTCCAGAATAGGAATCTATGACGGTTATCCTGCTTCATCACGAGGCTTTGGACAAGCTGAGGATGGCTCTATGGATTTAACTGAGCCGAAGAGACTCATAATGGAACTGCATGATGAACTTGGGCTTTCCTTTATAGATATTACAATGGGGAACCCATATGCTACGACACATGTTACCCGTCCTTTCGATGTGGGAAAGTACATTCCTGATGAACACCCTCTTGTAGGTATTGCCAGAATGATTCATGGCATCGGGGAGATTAAGAGAGCTGTTCCCGATATGACGATTTATGGTTCAGCCCCGACATATCTCAGACAGTATTCCGATCTATATGCAGCCGGAGCGGTAATGGAAGGTTACTGTGATGGAATGCTATTCGGAAGAATGGCTTTTGCAGATCCTGATTTCCCCAACGAGATAATCAGGGACGGCAGGATAGATTCTTCACGTGTCTGTCTTACTTGCGGTAAATGCGGTGATCTCATCAGAGCACATAAGCCGACTGGGTGTGTAATCAGGGAACCTGATGTGTTCATGCCTTTCTATAAGGAATTCATTGTTGAGAAAAAGGAACTTCCGGAGAATTTCAGAGGGTAGAGATGAATAAGACAGCATTGATTACAGGAGCAAGCCGCGGTATAGGCTTTGCAATAGCGAAACAGCTGGGGCTCGATGGTTTCTCCATTGCAGCTGTTGCAACAGGTCCTCAGGAGAAGAATCAGAAACAGCTTGATATCCTGACTGAGAGCGGAATCAGATGGAAATACATACAGGCGGATATAAGCAATCATGATGACAGGATAAGAATCGTAAAGGAAACAGTTGATACCTTTGGTCGTATCGATGTGCTTGTGAATAATGCAGGTGTTGCTCCGAGGGAAAGAAAGGATCTCCTTGAGATGAGTGAGGAAAGCTTTGATAGGGTTCTTTCCATAAATACCAAAGGTAACATGTTCCTGACACAGCTTGTGGCGAGGCAGATGATAACCCAGGAGATTCGTGGAAGGAAGCGAGGAACGATAATCAATATCTCATCATGTTCAGCAGAGGTTTCTTCCACGTCCAGAGGTGAATACTGTGTTTCAAAAGCGGGAGTGAGCATGCTTACAAAACTTTATGCCGACAGGCTTGCTTCTGAAGGAATACTTGTTCATGAAATCAGACCTGGTGTAATTGCCACTGATATGACGAATACAGTAGCAGAGAAATACGATAAGCTGATAGACGACTGGCTTTTTCCGATAGCAAGATGGGGATGTCCGGAGGATGTCGCAATGGCTGTATCTGCATTTGCAGATGAGCATTTTCTCTATACGACGGGGAATTATGTGGATGTTGATGGTGGTTTCCACATCAAGAGGCTGTGATGAGAGAGTATGGTGTAATAGGGGGTATAAAAACGTATCAGGTACAGACTGCCGTACTTGGTACCGGAGCTGCCGGGTATAATGCCGCATGCCTTCTGAAGAAAGGCGGAGCAGACGATCTTGTAATCATCACAGAATCAAGGAATGCCGGCACGAGCAGGAATGCAGGTTCCGATAAACAGACATATTATAAACTTTCGCTTGCAGGAGATGATCCTGATTCGGTCTTTTCCCTTGCATCTGACCTTTTTGCAGGGCGTGCTGTTGATGGAGATATCGCACTATGTGAAGCTGCGCTGTCATCAGCATCATTTCTGCGTCTTGCTGATATGGGAGTTCCATTTCCTGTAAACAGGTATGGAGAATATATCGGATATAAAACAGATCATGATCCGCATCGTAGAGCCACCAGCGCAGGCCCTTATACATCGAGATTCATGACGGAATGCCTTGAGAAGGAAGCAGAGAGCCTTGGAATAGAGCTTCTTGATGGCTATCAGGCAGTAAGACTTCTTGTGAAAAACGAGGAAATCAGAGGGCTCTTCCTCATATCCCGCAAGAGCGGAGAACCTCTCATTGTACTCTGCAGCTCGCTTGTATTTGCAACCGGCGGACCTGCCGGAATATATTCTGCTTCCGTTTATCCCGAAAGTCAGTTCGGAGCTACCGGAATTGCATTTGAAGCGGGCTGTATGGGCAGAAACCTTACTGAATGGCAGTATGGACTTGCCTCAGTAAAGCCTCGATGGAATGTATCTGGATCATACATGCAGGTAATTCCAAGGTTCGTTTCAATCGATGAAGACGGCAGGGAATACGATTTCCTATCTGAATATGCATATCCAAGGGAGAAGATGCTTTCCCTGATATTCCTCAAAGGTTATCAGTGGCCTTTTGACGTGAGAAAGCTCAAAAGTGGATCTTCTATCATCGATATACTCTGCTATCTTCAGATTGAGAAAGGACGTCGTGTCTATCTTGATTTCATGCATAATCCTGATTTCCAGGATATTCCATGGGATAAGATTTCTGATGAGGCTTCATGTTATCTCAAGGCGGCAGGTGCAACAGGAGATACTCCGATAGAACGCCTAAAGAAACTCAATATGCCAGCTTATTCCTTTTATCTCGATAAGGGCGTTGACCTTGAGAATGAGTATCTTGAGATTTCTCTTTCTGCTCAGCACAACAATGGAGGTCTTGCGATTGATTCCTGGTGGCAGTCGAACATAAAAGGGCTATTTCCTGTAGGTGAGTGTGCCGCATCCCATGGTGTTTATCGTCCAGGAGGATCTGCGTTGAATGCAGGACAGTGCGGTTCAAGAAGAGCTGCAAGCTGGATCTGCCAGCACAGACTCGGTCCATGGAGTGCTGACGGTACAGAACTTGAAGATGAGGTAAATGAAATCAAGAATCTTATTGCAGGTTCTGAAAACGGCACTCTCGATGCTCGTGAAGTGTATAAGCATGTGCGTGAGATGATGAGTCTGAATGGTTCTGTGATAAGAAATGAAGATCTTATAGAAAAGACGCTGGAAGAGATTACTTTCTATCTCAGCAATTTCTCATCGATAAAGGTTAACGGGAAAGCAGAATTATGGATTCTCTTTGAACTGAGAAATGCTCTCATCACACAGAAGGTGTATATTGAAAGCATGCTTGATTACATTCTTCATGGTGGTAAGAGCAGGGGCTCGGCCCTGTATTCGGAAGAGAATGGAAACATTCATATTGATGGACTTGATAATCGTTTCACGTATTCGCTTGAGGATGAGGCAAGGCCATCTGAGATACAGGAAGCAAGATACATGGATGGGAAAACTGAATTCTCAAGGAGAATGCCGAACCCTATTCCTAAAGATGATGACTTTTTTGAGAATGTCTGGGCCAGATACAGAGAAGACAGATGCGTTTATTGATTTAGAGTGATATCCCTTATCTGCTTATTTCGTTACGAACCATGATTTTAGCATGCTCGTAGCGATTTATATCTTTGCAAAGGGAAGTTCGTAAGCAGGCTTTGGATCGTCTTCAAAAAGGACATGGCCTGTATGGAGGAATCCAAGCTTCTTAAGAAGATGCTTCATTATCGGGTTTGATTTATCTGTATCGATCCTGAGGGAAACAGCTCCGTTCTCTTTTCCGATTTCCACGACTTCC
>JADIMF010000081.1 GCA_017694915.1 Candidatus Ornithospirochaeta stercoravium | reverse complement strand
CATAGAGATGTGATTGGAGAGCTTTTCAGTAGTTTCAGAAAACACGGTATTATTACAGGCCTTTCATCCCACAGGGCGGAGCACTGGTTCTTCATGGAGCATGCGCGTGAATTCGATAGCGGCGCGGATTGTGATAATCCTGAGTCGATATATTATCCATCGATGCGTGTTGATGATATCGAGTCGTATCATACTAAACCTCAGCCTGATACGGCTTATCTTGATTCATGGCTTGCAAGGCTGGCTGAGATTATCGAGAATTACAGGCCATCACTTGTATATTTTGATTGGTGGATTGAGCAGGAAGCATTCAGACTATATCTGAGGAAATTCCTCGCTTATTATTACAATAGGGCATACGAGTGGGGGATGGATCCTGTTGTCACTTATAAGCATGATGCGGCGGCTTTCGGTTCTGCTGTGATTGATATAGAGCGCGGACAATTTCCTGATGTGCGTCCGTTTCCATGGCAGACATGCACTGCGATGGGACGAAGAAGCTGGGGATATATTGAAAACAACGAGTATAAGGATTCTGAGGAGATACTGCAGAATCTTGCAGATATCGTTAGTAAAAATGGATCTCTGTTGCTCAATATAGGCCCGAAAGCAGATGGAACGATTACTGCTGAAGAGACCAATGTCCTTCGTGAAGTTGGCAGCTGGCTTTCAAAGAATGGAGAAGCTATCTACGGCTCGCGCCCATGGCACTTTTTCGGGGAGGGATGCAACGGAGATTTTACAGGCGCGTTCTCTGATAGTAAGAAGCCTTCATTTACCGAAAAGGACATCAGATACACTGTCCGACGGGATAAACTCTATGCGATGGTTCTCAAAAGAAGCTCGAATGGACAGTATGTGTTATGGCGACTTCGGAAAGCCGATCCGAAGAAGGGGACGGTATTCTTCGGTATAGTCAAGAAAGTGGAATGCCTTGAAGATGGAAAGGAATATCCATTTTTCGTTGATGAGGACGGCCTTCATATTTTAGGTCCATCAGGTAATGAACCATCACCGATAGTCTTCCGCATTACGCTTGCATGATATAACAGCGCTGGATATTTGTTCAGCTCTGTTTATCTGCATTGTCTTCGATAGACTCATTCTGCTTCTTGTAATACAGCTCTTTGAGAAGCGTATAGACGATAGAGAATACAGGAACAGCGAAGAGCATTCCAGGAAGCCCGAACAAAGCGCCTCCAAGCGTGACAGCTGCAAATACATATACAGAAGGAACTCCTGTTGATGTGCCTACGACACGTGGGTATATCAGATCACCTTCAAGCTGCTGAAGAACGAAGATGAAGATTAGGAAGAACAGACCTTTCCATGGATTTATAACGGCAATGAGGAATGCGCCGACCAGCGCTCCGATAACAGCACCATAAATCGGTATAAGGGCCATGGCTCCTGTCAATGCGGCAATGGCTGGTGCATATGGGAAACGGAATATGAGCATTCCTGCAAAGCACAGCAGACCGATTATGACTGCTTCTGTAACCTGCGCAAGAATAAACCGAGAGAATGCGACATATGATACATGAGCAGTGTGCTTCAGATAATCAAGTTTATTCTCCTTGAGAAACAGTGAGAGGAACTTCGTTATATGTCTCTGTAGCCTTTCCTTGTTTGCAAGGAAGTAGATTGCGAATACGAACGATACGAAGAACGTCACAGCAGAGGCTATGAAGCTGCGCATTGTAGATAATGTGAATGAGACAATCGATGGCGTCCATTCGTTGATCTTGCTTTCGATGGCATCTGCCAGCGTCAGGATGCCTGTATCCGCGCTGTCGAAAATTGAATTGAGTACCGGAATTGAGTCGATTTCGACTTCATTCCAGAAATGGCTATCCCTTGCGAAATCCCTCAGTGAAGAGACGATAAGCGATACGGCATTGATTAGTTCGGGCAATACAAGAACAACGATGAGTGCAACGAAAAGAATCAGGAACAGGATGGATAGGAATATCGAGATGCTCCGGCTGCGGGATGCTATGAAACGGCATCTAGAGGATGAGATATGCTTTTCAAGAAATCTCGCTGGTATGTTCATGACGAAGGCCACGCATATTCCGCCTAGAAGCGGTACCAATACAGCCGCGGCTTTATCCGCAATCCATGGTAGGGTGGTCTTGTAATTCCAGAGGAATGTGAAAGCAATGAACAACAGTATTCCAAGCAGCAGATAAGAGAGTATGTCTTTTTTCTTCATATGTTATCCTATTTGATTTCCTTCCAGGAGATTTCCTTAAGCTGGCCGAAGCCTTTATCGATCAGGCATTCTCTTCCATCGGGAAGTATCACGGAACCTGAGAAGATTCCTGCAATGCATTTACGCTCTATCTTATCAATTCCTTTGTAGTCAGGAATCGTGAATGATGTGTCATCATGCATGACCATACTGATTGTATTATCCTTATCTGTAAGTATCCATTTCTTTCCATCGTGCTGAAGGATGCATTCAGACATCTTCCTTATCCTTCCAGAAGAATATACGGCATTCATTGTGTCATCTTTTGCATTAGCACAGATACTTATGTTCCGGCCATCTTTCTGTGCATTGATCTGAACTGAATATATTCTGCCTTTTCCTCTGCCATCCGAGCGGACTTGCTCATGAAAACCGATGGCATTATCTATGGATGAGACATGGTCTGAGAAGAAAAGCTTTCCGCTGGCAGGAATTGCCGCCTCACGCATCGCATAAATGAATCCTTTTCCCTTTTCATTAAGCGAGAAAGCACAGGCGATGCATTCTTCATCTTCATTGCCATGAAAAGCCGCATCGAGCTTCAGCCCTGTCTCTGATTCAAGCTGCATTTCCGGAGAGGAGAGCAGGATGAAATAAGAATTTGCATTCCTGACAAATGACATGACCATCGATGAATCGAAATAAGAGTAATAATTGCTTGATGAAGGGTAGTGAAGATTCTTGTTGAGAAAGCTTCTGATCATCTTCTCTGATACCGTTACCGCGGCGAAAGCCTTTGAATAATCTATATAGGTGATTGAATGCAGGCCTTCATGGATTATATTTGCGTGCATCGCATTTATGGCTATCGACTTGTCGGGATCTGTCAATGTATAGCTATCCCAGCCTGAGCGTCTCAGGTTCTTCAGGTTGCCACTTGCATTGTAATCCCAATATGGATGACGAGCCCAACCTTCCTTTATGACACAGCCATTTGCATCCAGAAGGGGGGTACTCTCCTTTATTTCGACCATATGAGGATTATAGCAGGATACTTAAAATGCAGAAAGGCGGCATCGCTGCCGCCTTCCACAACTCTGGGTATTCCTATCAGTTGTTTCCTATATTCATGATATCGTTAAGAAATACCGTGAAGAAGTTATTCTCGAAGTTCTCAGATGCAAACACTGTTGTCTGGAGATCCTGTGCTGCAAGCTCTGGTGCATAGGATGTGTAGAATGAATCCATGTATGAAGCAAGGAGCTCATTTGTCTCATCGGATGCTACTGGGCGAGCTATAACATATGATGAACCCACCATGTGAGGTGCAAGTACTGTGCCATCTTCAGCTGTGAAAAGCTCTTCATGGAAAGCTTCATCAGCAACAGCTGCAGAAGCAAGCATTCCTCTGCCGTCATTTGCGTTAAGGCCGATGATGAATGATGAAGATGATGGGTTATAAGCGGAAGCTCCTACATGGATGACTTCTGTTCCAAGAGCCTCTGCGGCTTTCTCGAAATCACTCTGAGCGTTTGCATAAGCTGTCTCGGAAGCTGTCTCAAGGTAAGCGTTCATAGTCTCTGCATCGTTGATGGAGATGTATCTCTTGATATCTGCAAGAACTGCCTCATCAGTAGTGTCAGCCTCTCTTGAAGCACTGTCTGCGCGGAAGATCATCCATCCGGAATATCCCTGGACAGGTGCTGCGTATTCACCCTGAGCTGTAGAGAATACAGCAGCGGCGTCTTCGCTGTTCATGAGCATGCTCTCAAGGTTGTGATAAAGCACTGCACCCATATTTCCATTATCGCTCTTATAAGCATCCGTGGAGTTTGCAGAAACTGCCTCCTCGAATGTTGTGTCGCCTGAAGCAAGAGCTGCTGAGATATCATTAGCTGCTGTTTCCGTAGCAACTGTTATCACGGAAAGATCCATTGTCATGAATGGAGCAGGATCTGTAACGGCATATGCTGCGGCATCTGCATCCGGATATGCATTGTAGTCAACAAGAATGTAATCGAATGAGCGGTATGTGTCATTGAGTGCTGATACGAACTCATTCTCAGCATCCGATGTCTTGATGGAAAGCATGTCTGAGAGAACAGTCTGTGCAGGAAGCGTATCTCTGAGGTTGTTTCTCATAGCTTCAATCTGCATTGCAGAAGCATTGTCATAGAGGCTTCTGTCGAATCTTCCGTTCTCATCGTTGAATGCGCCACTTGATATAAGCGCATCGCTGATGGTCCTGTCAGTTGCTGTTATGCCAGCTGTCTCTGCCATCTGGGAAAGCGCTGTCTTGAGAACAGTGCTGTAGAATGCCTGAGAATAAACCTGCATTGCATTCTGCTGTGTAAGTCCATAGCTCTGAGCAAGCGCTGACAGCTGATTATAGAAGTAATTGTCATAGGAAGGAATGAAAGCGATTTCCTCGCCATTATAGCTTCCGAATACGATCTTCTGTCCGTTGTTTGTGCTGAATACTGTTGTAGGCAGTACGAATGTAACTGAGATGAGGATGAGAACCACAACTCCGATGATCCAGCCAATGGATCTGCCGTGCTTCTTTTCCTTCTTCTCCTTTTCCTTCTTCTCCTTGCCGGAGGGGAAGGTTACGCCTTTTGCATCATTATCTGAAGGCATTCTTTGAACCTCTTCCAGTGTTTTATTCTAATAGCTGCAGAAGAAAGCAGCCTAGGGTGAAAATTAACATCTATATACTCTATCTGTCAATTCTACAGGAACGGAGGCGGGGTATATCAGCCAACGCCAAGGTCAGTATTGTCGATGAGTATCTCGGCTTTGCGGCTCTTCCGGAACTGCGGCACCAGTTCGTTTATGAATATTGCCGCAAGTTCATCATCCCGTTCTGTATCTGTTGTATTGGGACAGAAGAGATTTATTGAGTAATAATCGAAATAGCGCTCAGCGATATCTACAGAGGATATTATGTCCTCTTTTGTCTGTCCTTTCACTCCTACAAGAAGGCATATTCCTTCATAATACCTGCGTATCATTTCAGGTGTCACATCGCGTCCGATTCCCTTGTTCCATTTCATTCTCAGTTCCGGATTGAATGATTCCACTCCTGTCCTGTAATGAACCTTGCATGGGAAGTTGGAAGAGAAAGATTCCAGCTGATTTCTGTACATCCAATGTGTTTCGAACCATAAATCCTTGATGCTTTTTTCTTTGACTATCTCTGCAATAAGCGCAATTGTTCTCTCATCGAATTCCATCGCTGAGCCGGAGTTTATGATATCAAGAGTCCCATATTCCCCCGTAACTGATTCAAGCACGCTTTTATTCAGTTCAAAAGGGTCATCGTTCCTATCAAGATGATAATCGCAGAATGAGCATTTCCTCCATCTGCATCCAGTGCCCTGAAGAAGGAGGAACTCCCTCTTCATTCCTGTGTCTATCTTACTGTATCTGATCAGATCCATATGCTCTTCTCCTCAGATATCCTATGGCAGCGTATGCAAGAGGTGTTCCTGCCGCCGCTTCTATTACAAGCTTTGCGATATACTGCACGATTATCATCGATAGGATATCCTCAAATGGTGCAGTTCCTGTAAATGCAATTAGCACAAAGAACACTGTGTCGAACAGATAACCGACGGCAGACGATGCGATTGTCCTTATCCAGAGGTGTTTTCCGTCCTTCTGCTTTTCCTTGATCATCACAAGCACCTTCGCATTTGTCAGTTCTCCTGCAAGGAATGAGATAAGCGATGATACGACTATGCGAGGGACATATGTGTATATGGTCGCATATGCATTCTGCACATCCTGCATATAGTCAGGATATGGAAGGATTACGCCGATTGATGTGAATACAACAAGCAAAGCATTGCAGATGAATGTCAGTATTATGACTTTCTTTGCTGTCTTGTATCCCCAGATTTCAGCGAGTACATCTCCCAGCATGTAAGCAAACGGGAACGTTATGGTTCCTGCATCGAATAGCGAGAGATTTCC
>JADIMF010000080.1 GCA_017694915.1 Candidatus Ornithospirochaeta stercoravium | reverse complement strand
AGAGGTCGGAAATGGAAAGAAAAGAGATAACGAAGATAGTGCTTGTCGCGCTTTTTGCTGCTTTGATTGCAGCTGGTGCTTTCATCAAGATTCCGCTTGTACCTGTACCTGTCACTCTTACAACACTCTTTGTGTTGTTGGCAGCACTCTACTTGCCACCTTTTATGGCGCTTTCAAGTATAGTCGTTTATCTGTTTCTTGGTGGAATAGGGCTCCCAATTTTCACTTCTGGTGGAGGTCTGGCCGCAATGCTTGGACCTACAGGTGGTTATCTCTTTGGTATGATTCCTGCAGCTCTTTTGGGTTCTTTAATAATGAGATTATTTGAATCAAAATCTCGAATAGGGGCTGTCATTTCCTCCATTGTCTCAACTGTGTTTATCTATCTTGTTGGACTTCCATGGCTTGCATTGCAGATGGATCTTTCTGCAGGTGCAGTTCTTGCGGCAGGCTTTGTACCTTTCATAGTCGGAGATGTGCTCAAGATTATTGTTGCCTCCATTACAGCTCCTGTTATCAGGCCAAGGATAAAAGAGCTGCTTGAAAGAGAGTGAAATATATGAAATGTTTTTTAGTGGAAAGAAAGCATGAAAAGAATAGGCACTATCAGTTACAGAAAATCATGGTTCATCGTAGCTAATTTCATTTTCTTTCTTGTTCTCGGCATTATCATGATTGTTGCCACCGGAATTGTTCCCGTAAGTGCAGCTGGTGCTCTTTGGTTCATCCTCTGCATTCTTCTTTATATGCTACTGCATGAAGGACTGCATCTTCTTTTCATGAGGATATTCTCTGGAGAAAAGCTCAGGGTTTCCTTGGAGTTTCCAACGATATCAATTGGAAGCGATGCCTTGTTCAACAGAATGCAGTTCATCATAATCACACTTGCACCTGCAGTAATACTCGGGATCATTCTCCTGTGGCTTCTGTTCTGCATACCAGAGGGGTATCAGCTTTTGCTGGCAGTGCTCCTCATATTAGATCTGGCAGGTTCCGGCGGCGATTTCCTTCAGGCTTACTGTGCCTTGAAATATCCTTCTGATTCCTTTTTCCGTGATGACAGCAATGAGACTGCTGTGTATATCAAGTGACGCAATGTTCATTGATGGTTCCAAACAATCCTTTTAAGATTATATATATGAGAATTGAGCATGCGGCATTGTATGTAGAGAATCTTGAGAATTCAAGACGATTTTTGAAAAGTATTTCTCTGCAGTTTCCGGAAAGCTGTATCACAATCCGAAGACAGGATTTTCCTCATATTTCCTTTCATTCGATGACGGCGCAAGGCTTGAGATCATGCATCGCCTAGATGTCGGAAAAAGAGATTCCGATACCGATACGCTTGGCTTTGCCCATCTTGCCTTCAGTGTGGGAAGCCGGGAATCTGTTGATTCTCTCACGGCAGAACTGAAGGCTGATGGATACAGGGTAGTCAGCGGGCCGAGGACTACTGGTGACGGATACTATGAGAGCTGTATTCTCGATGATGAAGGTAATCGTATAGAAATCACCTGCTGAATCATCACAGAAGCTCCAGATCATCTCCTTTTGCTCCGCACATCGGACATACAGGCTCTTCGCCTTCTTCCACCTCGAATTCAGTGAAGCATAACTTGCATCTATAGCGTCTGACTCCCTCTTTCGCTTTCTTCTTGAATCCTCCGTCATTGCATTCGATGGATGAAAGGAGCTCTTCTGCTTCCTTTATTGGGAAGCTTTCTGTAGGAGGATCATCTGCAAACTGCTGGATGAGAGCGAGTGAATTTCCGTTCTGAGGTAGCATGAATCCCGCTTCTCTCATTATGTCTTCTGCAGACAATCTTGCGGAGCGTGCAACAGCTTTCATCAGTTTGCTGAAAACAGGCTTGTCGGAGGAGGCTGCAAGCTGCATTGCTACTTTTTCCTCTTTTGCTTTGTTTTCCGCGATTCTGTTCATAGCTGCCACGACTTTCTCTGTTTTCTTCTGCTGTGGAGGATACTCCACAGGAACCATGCTTATTGCTCCGCTTGGACAGGCATCTGCGCATACTCCGCAACCAATGCATTTTTCTGTGTCGATTATGCTGTTTTCCGTATCAGTAGCTCCGTTCGGACATACATAAAGACAGAGGCAATCCTTTGTACATAGTCTAAGATTTCTTACTGCTATTCTTTTCATTGCAACCCCCTTATGAAATCATCTCGAACTTCCAGTCAGGTACTTTGCAGACAGGACAGATTGATGGCGGGGTTTTACCGATATACACAAAACCGCATATCGAACATACCCAGATCTCAGCATCATCAAGCATGCTTTCTCCTTTGTTTTCATACTCTGCAATGACAGCCTGTATTATTCTCTCCACCTTTTCACCCCATGTGCAGGCTCTGAGAGCTCCTCTGTCCTTGTCGTCTCCAGCAACTTTTTTCGCAGCTGGGTAAAGAGATGAAGCAGTGTCATCGTTAAGCTTCTTCAGCAACTCTATATCAGCATCTTCTGCGTCAGGGGAGGAGGCTGTGAAATATTCTGCAATCTTCCTGAATAGTTCTGCATCCTTTTCCTTGTACTGCTTCTCACTTCCTCTTGCGAGGTTGGAGAAGAGAGCTGCGAGCACACCGGGAGATAGGCTTTCAAGATCATCTTCGATGATTTCCCGCTGTTCCGTGTTCTCAGGCTTTTTCTCATCTTCTGCCTTGAACATGCTTTTCGGTGCTCTGCACATCGGGCATGTCCAATCATCTGGAAGACTGGAAAATGGTACACCTTCGGCTTCTTCATCATAGACGTAGCCGCAGATCTGGCAGATATATTTCATCATCCCTCCTTTTACAGCCATAAGCCATTATTGATAATGATTATCAATAGCGTACCATCAATACCTGCCAAGTCAAGGAAAATATGTGATACCATGAAGCGGGAGGACAGAAACTGTGAATTACAGAGCGCTTGGAAGAACAGGCCTTATGGTCAGTGAGATAGGACTTGGTGGAGAATGGCTTGAACGCCATACGACTGAAGAAGTTGCTGAAATCATAGGCTACTGTGAAGAAAAAGGAATCAATATACTTGATTGCTGGATGTCCAATCCAACAGTTCGCTCAGATATAGGTAATGCGATAAAAGGACATCGTGACAGATGGATAATCCAGGGGCATCTGGGTTCTACATGGCAGAATGGACAGTATGTGAAAACCAGGAATCTGGAGAAAGTAAAGGAGGCTTTTTCCGATCTCCTCTCACGCTTCCATACAGATTACATAGATCTCGGCATGATTCACTTTGTCGATGAGGAGAAGGAATTCCATGAGATAATGAACGGGGAGTTCTATGCCTATGCAAATTCTTTAAAAGAGAAGGGAATTATAAGGCATATAGGCATGAGTACTCATAACCCGGCAGTTGCACGTCTTGCGGCAGAAAGCGGGGTGATTGAGATGATTCTCTTCAGTATCAATCCGGCTTTCGATATGCTTCCAGCAACAGAGGATCTGAATATTTATTTCGAGAAATCAACCTATGGTGAGAATATCGGTGGCATAGCACCGGAACGGGCTGAGCTCTATAGAATCTGTGAGCAGAATGGAGTAGGAATCACAGTAATGAAGGGCTATGCAGGTGGCCGTCTTTTCGATGCAGCGGCATCTCCGTTCGGAGTTGCTCTTACACCTGTCCAGTGCCTGCATTATGCACTCACTCGTCCCGCGGTTGCCAGCGTCATGGTCGGCTTTGATTCCATTGCACATGTTGATGCGGCTGTAGCGTATGAAACAGCAACGGAAGATGAAAAGGATTATGCAACGGTACTTGCAAATGCTCCGTCTCATGCATATTCAGGGCAGTGTACATACTGCGGTCATTGTGCTCCATGTCCTTCCGGTATAGATATCGCGATGGTCAACAAGTTATATGACCTTGCTGCAATGCAGAGCGAGGTTCCTGCCACGCTCAAAGCCCATTATGATAGTCTCTCAGCAAATAGAGATGACTGCATAGAATGCGGTGGCTGCGAGAAACGATGTCCGTTCGGTGTTCACGTCATAGAGAAAATGAGGAAGGCGAGAAAGCTGTTCTCCTAATTTCCGAATGCCTTGATGAAAAGGTCCTCCTGTGATGGAAGGTGTGTGACATATCCTACAGGAATTCTGTTCTCAGTTGCATTTATGATTGCCTTCGCGCCGTCTATCCCGAAGGCACCGCAAACTTCGATACAGCCAATGCCTTCCTGCAGGAGCTTTCTAGCAGTGCTTTCAGCATCCTCGATATCCTTCACGCCAATAATCTGGCACATGCCGTCATGTATGTAAGCTCTGTTTTTAGATGAATCGAATTCATTTCCCATTATAAGAAAGGCAAATTTCATTTTTTTTCTCCATCTTGTTTTTCATGAGAGTTCAAAGAGACCGGTGTAAAGATCGTAATACCGTCCATGCTGTGCCATAAGATCCTCGTGATCGCCTCTTTCTATGATTCTTCCGTTTTCCAGAACAAGTATGGCATTGGCGTTCCTTACTGTTGACAACCTATGTGCGATTACAAATACTGTACGTCCTTCCATAAGCTTGTCCATTCCCTTTTCTATGAGGTCCTCCGTTCTTGTATCTATATTGCTTGTCGCCTCATCAAGAATAAGTACCGGAGGATCCGCAACAGCTGCTCGTGCTATTGCGATAAGCTGTCTCTGTCCGCTTGAGAGATTCGCGCCATCGCTGACAATCATTGTATCGTAGCCATTCGGAAGTCTTCTTATGAAAGAGTCCGCATTTGCGATTCTTGCCGCATTCTCAACTTCCTCATCCGAAGCATCCAATCTTCCATATCGTATGTTTTCTCTGATCGTACCTGTGAATAGGTGAGTATCCTGTAAAACCATTCCAAGGGAATGCCTTAGATCCTTTTTCCTTATTCTCCTGACATCAATTCCGTCAAAAAGGATCTCTCCTTCATCGATGTCATAGAATCTGTTGATGAGGTTCGTTATGGTGGTCTTTCCAGCTCCCGTCGATCCTACGAATGCAATCTTCTGTCCTGGCTTCGCATAAAGCGAGAGATTTCGAAGAACAGGATGGTCCTTCCTGTACGAGAACACGACATCATGGAAGCGTACATCGCCTCTGAGAGGTATATCGCAGCTGCCATCTTTCCAGACCCATCCGTTATCCTTCCTTTCAAGAGAGACAGTTCCCTCATCAGCCTCGCTTTGCATATCTATGAGCTCGAATATTCTTTCTGCTCCAGCAAGGGAAGAGAGGAGGAAATTGCTCTGCTGCGTGAACTGATTGATAGGAGCTGCCGCCTGCCTTACGAATACAAGATAGCTTGCGAGTGCGCCTATTGTCGTGATTCCCGAAAGTGCCATGTAACCACCAGCAAGCGACACGATTGTATATGTCAGGAATGAGATGCTTACAACTGCAGGAATCATGGTTGAGGCGTATGACTGTGCCGCTGTTCCCATAGCCTGCAGTTCTTCATTTCTCTTCCTGAAACCTTTCATATTCGCTTCTTCGTGGTTGAAGACCTTTATGACTTTCTGGCCAGCAACCATTTCCTGAATATATCCATCAAGTGCACCAAGGCTCTTCTGATGCTTCTGGTAATACTGCTTGCTATGCTTTGCAGAGTATCTTACATAGAGGAACATGCACGTATAGGAGATTGCCACGATCATTGACAGTCTCCAGTTGAGGATTAGAAGCATTGTCATCGTGCCGAGTATCTGGAAGCCGTTCTTTATAACAGCGGCGAAACTGTTATTCAGCGCATCTGATATTGTGTCCACATCATTTGTGTAGAAGCTCATAATATCGCCATGCTGATGGCTGTCGAAGAAACTCAGTGGAAGAGTCTGCATATGAGAAAAGAGATCCTTCCTGATATCATATACGATCTTCTGGCTTGATACCGCCATGATCTGGCTGTAGCCGAAAGCGGCGAGCACTCCGATAGCATATATTACCGCTGTAGTCAGCACTCCTCTGATAAGAGCTGGTCTCCCGCCTCCTGATACAAGGTTGTTTATGACAGGGCTTATCATATAGGTTCCGAGAAGATTGCATAGAACGCTTATGATGACCATGAAAGCGACCAGCAGCAGCGATATCTTGTGCCTTCCCATATATGAAAGAAGCCTTCTGGTAGTGTAGATGATGTTCTTCGGCTTTTTCGCGCTTACCATCCGTGGCATCAGAGTGTTCCTCCTTTCATCTGTGAGTCATAAATCTCGCGGTATATCGGGCTGGTATCCAGAAGTTCTTCATGTCTTCCTGAGGCCACAAGATGACCGTTATCGAGAATGAAAATGCAGTCGGCTTCCATTACCGTAGAAATACGCTGTGCTATGAATATCTTCGTCACGCCTTCCAGCTGCTTTAGATTTTCTCTTATGTTCTTCTCAGTCGCGCTGTCGACAGCACTCGTGGAATCGTCGAATATGAGAATCTTCGGATTCTTTAGAAGCGCTCTGGCTATGCAGAGCCTCTGCTTCTGCCCTCCTGATACGTTAACTCCGCCTTGCCCTAGATCTGTATCGAATCCCGAAGGAAATCGTCTGATGAATTCGCCTGCACCGGCTGAATCACAGGCCTTCCATAATTCCTCTTCGCTTGCATCGGGTTTTCCCCACTGCAGGTTTTCACGTATCGTTCCGCTGAAGAGAAGATTCTTCTGCAGGACCATTCCGACAACTTCCCTGAGCGCATGGAGGTTGTAATCCCTGACATCGATGCCTCCGACAAAGACTGCTCCTTTATCCGCGTCATATAGCCGGTCTATCAGCTGAACAAGCGTTGTTTTTCCGCTTCCTGTTCCTCCAAGTATTCCTACAGTAGATCCTGCTTCGATCTTCAGGTTTATGTTCTCCAGCGTCTCTTCCTTTGCTTCCATGCTGTATCTGAATGAGACATTCCGGAATTCAACTGAGGAAGATACGATTTCATTGACAGCATCCTCTTTTTCCTTCATTGATGGTTCCTCGTCCAGTATCATCCCAATACGCTTCGCGGAAGCCAGAGAGCGGGTTAGGAGCAGGAAAACATTTGAGAGCATCATCATTGAATTGAGAACCTGCATCACATAGCTGAGGAAGCCGGTGAGTTCTCCTACCTGAAGTGTTCCCGATAGTATCATCGTTCCGCCGAAATACATCAGGCAGAGCACGCATAT
>JADIMF010000079.1 GCA_017694915.1 Candidatus Ornithospirochaeta stercoravium | reverse complement strand
AGGCGACATCCCGTACAGTGTGCGATTATATGGATTATGGATGTGAGGGTCAACGGCATTATCGTAGAAAAACTGAAAAATTATTATCCGGACAGAATCCGGTTCCTGAAAGAGGAGGATCCTTACCGGTTCCTTATCACTGTGATGCTCTCTGCTTCGACGACCGACAGACAGGCTGAGAAGGCCGCGGTTGCGTTGTTTTCGGTATTCCCGGATGCCGTGTCTGTAGCAGGATCTGATGTCGAGGAAATCGAGCGTCTCATACATCCTGCAGGTCTCTCGAAAACGAAGGCTCCCAATATAAAAGCTGTGTCGGCATATATTGCCGTTCATGGATTGCCATCGGATGAGAAGGATCTTCTTAAGCTTCCAGGAATCGGAGAGAAGACAGCAGCCTGTTATGCTGTTGATGTCTTAGGTAAGAATGCTGTGATTGCTGATACCCACTTTGTGAGGACAGCAAAGCGACTAGGATTTACTGATACAGATGACAGGACGAAAAGCGCTAAGGAGATAAGAGAGCGCTTTGATGAAAGCGAGTGGGCTTTCCTCTCCATGGCTGTGAACAAGCTTGGGCGTGATTTCTGCCATCCCCGCCCAGACTGCAGATCATGTTTCCTCTCGTCTATCTGTCCGTCTTCAGAGGTCTTGTCCTGAGAATACGGAAGCTATTCTCTTCATCATTCACCATGATAAGGGCGAGCGTATCGGCTTTTACCGTATCAGAGCTGAAGTCATAGTTTCTTGTTCTGTCTGCTGTGATGAAAAGGCCAGCATTCTCATCTGAATAGGAAGGAAGTGTTCCTTCTGCCCTGAGAATGACTGCAGAATCGCTGCAGATGGTTTTCCCTTCCACGTGGTAACAGCCGTCTCCTATATCGGTTTTCTCATCGAAATGGTTGTCTGTGGAAAGAATAATGCACGGCGGAAGTGCGTATACCATCCAGTCGCCATTCTCCTTATATAGATTCTGTAGTTTTTTTCTCCATCTTAATCTGTCATATTCAGATAGAAGCAGGGCTGTGATGGTTCTTTCCATGGGCATACTTTACAAATTTCCACTCATCAGGTATAGTCTCCTCCTGTGACTGGCATTACAGCTGTTTAGCTGTGCCTCTCGGTGAAGTATTCAGTATAAGGAAGATGATAACATGGCAAGAAGATGTGATATCTGCGGCAAGGGAACTATCTCAGGTAGCATTGTTCCTCGCAAAGGACAGGCAAAGAAGAAGGGCGGTGTCGGTCAGCATATCGGTGTGACCAAGAAGCGCACATTCCAGCCGAATCTTGTTTCTGTAAAGGCACTTATCAACGGCACTCCGAAGACAATCAAGGTTTGCACACGCTGCCTCAGAAGCGGAAAGATCGAGAAGGTAGTATAATCCCGTTTTAATCCGAGAAAAGGCTCCCGAAAGGGAGCTTTTCGTGATAAAGGAGGCTCTATGGCTTCAATAAGCATACATGCACTCGAAGGTTCGATGCTCTCGAACAGCACTGGAGCGCTGAGGCTCCTTGATATAGCTAAGAAAGGTACTTCAACTGAAGTATTCGTCATATCCCCCGTATCTTCTCCAGAGCTTTCGCTTGACGGGCTTCTTTCAGCGAGTGCTGAGAACGATGAGAAGCTGTGGAGCAGGCTGGAGAAGAGCCAGAGCGCATGGAATGAGCTTGCGGAGACCATTTTAAGCGATGCTGAGGAGGTTTCGGAGCGTATAAACGCAACTTTTTCAGAGATTGAGGATATCCTCCGCGCAGTATGGCTTCTCAGAGATCCCGGCGATGCCGCTTCCAGGCATCTTGCATCCCTTACAAGCACATTCATATCGCTTATCCTTTCATCGCTTTTCGCGGAGAATGGCATTCAGTCGGTATCAATGAGTGCACGTGAGGCCATCTCATCTGAAAAACTCCCAGAAGGAGCTGTTTTCATCACGGGATGGCTTTTCAGTCCTTCGCTTCAGACATTTGATGCCTCCGGAAAGGAAATGAAGGAAGGTGGCAGCGAATATACAGCCTCTCTTATCGCGGCTGCGCATGATTCTCCTGTTACTTTCTGGAACAGCCGTTCGCTTCTCTGCACAGCTTCCAGGAAGGATGTGCCTTCAGCACCTGTAATCCAGCATCTAACATATGCGGAAGCCACAGAGCTCTCATTCTTCGGAGCTCCTATTATCCATCCGCAGTCATTCCAGCCCGCAGAGGATAAGAATATCCCTATATTCCTCCGATGCTGGAAGGATCCTGATGACAAAGGTACAGAGATCTCCGCTCATAATGATACTCACTCAGGTCCAGTCAAAGCCTTCTCTGTCGTAAGAGGCGTTGCTCTCATGAATGTCGAAGGCTCCGGTATGTCAGGAGTCCCAGGATTCTCATCACGGCTTTTCACAGCTCTACGCAATGAGCGCATTTCCGTGATACTCATCTCGCAGGCTTCGTCTGAATACTCGATATGTTTTGCAGTTCCTGAAAAGCAGGCACAGAAAGCTGAGAAGACGCTCCGGGAGGAGTTCTCCAGAGAGCTGCAGGAGAAGGGTATATCACTTATCGAAGCTGTGACAGGATGTGCTATTATCGCGGCTGTAGGCGAGGGAATGCCAGGGCATCTCGGAACTGCAGGCAAGTTCTTCTCATCTCTTGCGCGTGCCGGTGTGAATATCATGGCGATAGCCCAGGGATCATCTGAGAGGAATATAAGTGCTGTAATACGCACAGAAGAGAGCGGACGCGCTCTCCGTGCGCTTCATTCATCGTTCTTCCTCTCCGCACAGACTCTTTCCGTAGGTCTTTTCGGACCGGGAAACATAGGCGGTACGCTTCTCGATCAGCTTGCAAGCGAGAGCGAGCGGCTGAGGCGTGAATTCGATCTCGATATCCGCATAAGAGGTATCGCTACATCCAAGAAGATGCTTCTCTCCGAAGATGGAGTGGACCTCCAGAACTGGAGAAAGCTTTTCCAAGAAACAGCTGTCGCATACAACGAGGAGATCTTCCTCTCTCACATTGCCGCTCAGTATTATCCCCATGCGGTAATAGTGGACTGCACGTCTTCAGAGACAAGGGCAATGCAGTATGTGAAGCTCATCGAGCGGGGCTTCCACATTGTGACTCCGAATAAGAAGGCCGGTTCCGGTCCATATGACTTCTATCAGAGCCTCATGGCGGCAAGCCTCAGGACAGGTCGTAAGTTCCTTTATGAGACTACAGTCGGAGCAGGGCTTCCTGTCATATGTACGCTGAAGGATCTAAGGGAGACTGGAGACAGGGTCATCACTGTAGAGGGTATGGTATCAGGAACGCTTTGCTGGCTCTTCTCGGAATATGATGGCACGGTACCGTTCTCGGAGCTTGTGAAGAAAGCAAAGAGTCTCGGATATACAGAACCTGATCCCCGCGATGATCTTTCTGGAATGGATGTTGCAAGGAAGACTGTAATCCTTGCCCGTGAACTCGGATACAGAACAGAGGTTTCAGATATCGATGTGAAATCACTTGTTCCAGAAAGCATGAGAAATCTCTCCAGTGAAGAGTTTATGAAAAAGCTTCCGGAGATGGATGATTATATGCTTTCTCTTTACAACAAAGCGAAGGAGAAGGGTATGAAGCTCAGATATGTCGGCAAGGTAGATGAGGGGGGCGTATGCTCTGTAAGCCTTGCAGAGTATCCTCTTGATCACCCGTTCTCACAGGCTAAAGGCACGGACAATGTGATATCATTCCGTACGATGCGTTATGACAAGCAGCCTCTTGTGATCAAAGGACCGGGAGCTGGTCCGGAAGTCACCGCGGGCGGCGTGTTCGCGGATATCCTCAGACTGAGCGCATATCTTGGCTCAAAGGTATAAAAGGAGCTTGAAAATGAGATACATCTCTACAAGAGCAGAAGATAAGACACAGACTTTCTCGGCATCCGATGCGATTCTGAAGGGACTATGCCCGGATGGGGGGCTTTTCATACCGGAAGAGATTCCACACCTCCCGTCGATTTCCCTCGATAAAGGACTCTGGTGGGCCATGTATGAGGCTCTGAAGCCGTATTTTGAAGGTGATGAGCTCGAGGGCGATCTTGAATCGATATGCCACGATGCATTCTCTTTCCCTCTTCCATTCCATGAGAATAATGGAAAGGACTATCTTGAGCTTTATTATGGTCCTACGGCGGCCTTCAAGGATTTCGGCGCACGCTTCCTCGCTTTCTCAATGGAGAAGCTTCTTGCAAAGCGTGGCGAGAATCTCTCGATTCTTGTAGCCACTTCCGGTGATACCGGTGGTGCTGTCGCATCCGCATTCCATAACAGAGAGCACCTTTCCGTGAAGGTTCTCTTCCCTAAGGGAAGGGTCGCGGAGAGACAGAGAAGACAGCTTACGGGCTGGGATGGAAATGTCGAGAGCTATGAGGTTGATGGTTCTTTCGATGACTGCCAGAGAATGGTCAAGGAAGCATTCATGGATTCATCCCTTACAGGGCTTTCCTCTGCAAATTCCATTAACCTCGGACGCCTTCTGCCTCAGATGGCATACTATGTCTATGCTTCCAATCTCTACCTTGCGAAGTATGGCAGGAAAGCTGTATTCATCATCCCTTCAGGAAATGTCGGGAATGCGACCGGTGCATACTGGGCCAAAGCCATGGGAGCTCCTATTGAGTCCATCGTGCTTGCCGCAAATGCAAATAAGCCGATAACCGATTACCTTGAAAGCGGCGAGTACAGACCTCGTCCTTCGGTGAAGACACTTGCCAATGCGATGGATGTGGGCGCACCTTCGAATATAGAGCGTCTTTTCGCTCTTTTCCCTGATTACGACTCATTCAAGGCGAATGTCTCCGCTTACTCCGTTTCCGATGATGAGATTCTGAGAACCATAAAGGAAGTCTATGATGAGACGGGATATGTGATCTGTCCGCATACGGCATGTGGAGAGAGAGTGAGACGCGATCATGTTGAATCGCAGTATTCAGTTGTCGTGTCAACGGCTCATCCTGCGAAGTTCAATGATATCGTGGAACCTCTTCTTGGCTGTACGATAGCTATTCCGAAGAACCTTTACGATATAATGCAGAAACCATCTAAGGCGAAAGAAATCGCAGCAGATTACCACAATATATTCTGACACTGGAGGCTGCTTGAAGGCAGCCTTCATTCATCCATGTCGAGTGCTTTCGTGATGCTGTTCTGCAGTGCCAGTATCCTTGCTCTCAGCTTCTGCTGTTTCTTGGGGATCCTGTCTATCATCGATGAAAGAGCGAAGAGTGTTTCCTTCGCAGCAGAGCCTATCGATGGCATTGGTGCAAGTGAGTATCTTCCCCCTCTGTCCACGACAGCAAGGAACGCGAATTCCTTCTTTCCTGCGACAAAAGGCATGAAAACGGAATCAAGGAGTGATGAGATCTCTCCGAATTCCCTTTTATCAGGGCTGAATCTCCCTTTGATCTTCGTCTTCACTGGATTGCCGACCTTGGGTATGAGCCTGAGCTCCTTGTCGATACGGGAGGCCTTCACCTGTGTCTTGGAGAGATAAGCGCCGCATCTGATATAGAACTTGATCGATCCGGATCTTGTATTGAGCTTCTGTATGTCCTGCAGAGGAACGGCATATGTCTCCTTCTTGTTCTTCGAGACAAGGTACTTCTGCATCTCGCTTCTGTCATCTTTCGCGGAAAGCCTTTCCTTCCTCTTTCCAGATGAGTATTTCAGATCCTCAAGAAGCGATGGATCTACGTGGTTTATCCAGTCTTTTCTAAGAGGGGAGACAGTACGTGCATACATCTTCGTTGTCTGCACGATCTCTCCCGCGAGAATATACTGCGGAGGTGTCGAGAACCATGCAGAGCCTGGATGGATGATGATGCTGTCCGCTGTAAGGGAACGATATGAGAAGCGGTCTTTCTTCACGCATACATATTGCCTCAGCCCAGATGCGAGGCAGCAGAAATAATCAGGGATGGAATGGTTTTCCGAAATCGGTACTCCCATTTCCGAGACAATGCTTCCCAGCTGATCCTTTATGTGGACAATCTCCTCCATTGATTCGTAATCGAGATAGTGCTTCTTCGAGAAATGCTCCTTTTCCTTCTTCCCTGATAGTTTCGTGTACTTGCCTATAAGAGTAAGCATTGTAACGAAATCACCATAGACGGAATCTGAGAGCGCATGATGCGCATCGCGCGCCTCAAGCTCCTCTCCAGGGGGAAGTATGTATGGCGATTTAGCGGACAGAAATGCAACCGCGGTGAGCACATCGCTGATTACATTAGGATAATTCATTATTGCTTCTACGATTACCCTTGAAAGTCTTGGAAGAAGAGGGAAGAGTATCATCATCTCTCCGATTTTCGTCAGATGATGGTTCTTCTCTATTGCTCCGATTATCATCAGCGTTTCCTCTGCAGAGAGAAGCGCGCTTTTCTTCGGTGGGGTTATGAAAGGGAAGGAGTCGGTGTTGTAGATTTCGAGCTCGCTCATCCTCATGACGACCTCAGCAAGATCTGAGTGGAGAATCTCCTCTTCAGAGTATTCGGGCCTTCGCCTGTAGTTCTCCTCGGAATACATTCTGTAGCAGATTCCGGGAGCCGTTCTTCCAGCTCTTCCTTTCCGCTGATCGGCAGATGCTCTAGATATAGGCATGGGAAGAAGCGCAGATGTGAAGTTCTTCTGGTTGTAGAAGTTTATCTTCGCCATTCCCGAGTCTATTACAGTGCGTATTCCGTCAATCGTAAGGGATGTCTCCGCGACGTTCGTCGACACTACGACCTTCATCTTCCCTTCTTCTGTCGGTATGAATACGCGTTCCTGCTCTTCCTTGGAAAGCCTTCCATAGAGAGGGTATATCTGATAATCGCCATATCTGTCGGAATACGTTATCTCCTCGACACACCTCTTTATCTCCGCTTCACCTGGAAGGAATATGAGTACATCTCCTTCCTTTTCCTCGAAGCTTTTCCTTACAAGCGCCGCAATCTTAGGATAGTAATATTCCTCCGTATCGCGTGAAAGGACTGCAGGGATATACCGGACTTCCACGTCATATGGCCTGCTGTCGATTGATATTACCGGAGCTCCATCGAAGAATGATGAGAAGGAGGATGCATTTATCGTTGCAGAGGAGATGATGATCTTCAGATCCTTTCTCTCCCGTATGATTTCCTTCAGAAGTCCGAGTATGAAGTCGATGTTAAGGCTCCTTTCATGAGCCTCATCGACCATGATCACGGAGTATCTGGAGAGCGTCCTGTCGAGCTTCACTTCCTGCAGGAGGATTCCGTCCGTCATGATCTTTATGCGAGTAGATCTGTCGGAAGTATCGTTGAAGCGCATCTTGTATGCACAGTACGATTTATCATCACCAATCTGTTTTTTAATGAATTCACAGACAGAGAGGGCAGCGATACGCCTTGGCTGCGTTATGCCGATGATTCCCTCCCTGTCATACCCCGCTTCGCGGAGTATGAGGGGAATCTGGGTTGTCTTTCCAGACCCTGTAGGGCTTTCGACTATTATCGTCTGGTTCTCCTCCAGGGCCTTCAGTATCTCATCTTTGTGTCTATATACAGGAAGATCCCTGAACTCCATCAGGCATCAGCTCCGAGCTTCAGAAGCGCTTCTTCCTCACTCATCATCTCCCTTGTACTGAGATTCTTTATCTCGCAGCCAGTGTCGGTGAAGGTGAGCATGTACGGTATCCTGTTAGTCTCAGCGTAGGAATATATCTTCTTCATCTTCGCATCCGGCACGAGATACACCTCCGCCCTGATGCCTTTTCTCCTCATTTCCTCCGCCTTCTCGAGCGCCTTGCTCTCATTTCTCTTTACCGGGATTATCAGGAGATCTGCGGAAGCTGTCTCGGCAAGAAGCGGACTTTTCAGCTCCTCAAGTGCTGCAAGAAGCCTGTCAAGACCGATTGACGAACCGACTCCAGGCAGCTTCTCCTTCATGTAAAGAGACGCAAGGTCATTGTAGCGACCGCCAGAGCATACTGATCCGATTGATGGCAGATCGTCGAGGAATGTCTCATAGACGATTCCTGTATAGTAATCGAGTCCGCGTGTGATCGAGGAGTCGAATACGAAAGACTTCTCTATGCCGAGTGAAGAGAGAAGGGTATAGATTTCTCTCATTCTCTCAGACGATTCGTTTCTGCCTCCTGAGAGTGCTTCAAGCTTCTCGACCGTTTCCATGAAGCCGGAGTCCTTGCCAGCTGTGATGAACGCGAGGATGCCATCGGCTTTTTCCTCCGAGCCTGTTATCTCAACCAGCAGTCTCTTTGTCTCATCGCTTCCGATCTTACGTAGCTTATCGACGGTTCTGAGGATATCAACAGCCTTCTCAGAGAGACCTTCCTTCTCAAGGTATGCGCTGAACATCCCCCTGTGTGAGATATGGAATGTGTAGCGCTCTATTCCGAGGCTCTGGAAGGATTTATGCATCATCGAAAGGATTTCTGTATCTGAGATGGCGTTGTCTGCACCGACAATATCGAAGTCGCACTGGATAAACTCCCTATAGCGTCCTTTCTGCGGATTCTCTCCTCTCCATACCTTAGATATATGATAGCGTTTGAAAGGAACGCCGACCTCATCGTGGTGGCTTGCCATGAAGCGTGCGAACGGAACTGTGAGGTCGAAGCGCATCGCGACATCCCTTCCTCCGTTATCACTGAAGCGGAATATCTGCTTGTCAGTCTCACCGCCTCCTTTTCCAAGGAGGACCTCTGTGTATTCAAGGACAGGTGTGTCGATTGGAACGAAGCCGTAGGATGAGAATACATCCTCAAGCTTTCTCATTATCTTCTTCTTCGGTATTTCGTCTTTAGGCAGGCTGTCTCTGAAGCCTTTGAGTATTACTGGATCGATCATACTCTGGAATCATAGCAGTATTTCGGCTGAAAAGCCATTCTCCTTGATGGATAAGTCAATAATAGATAAAGTAGCATTGTGTTCATAAGATATAGAAATGATGGAAAGGGGCGCAGTGTGCCTGTCGCTAAGATATACACGGAGAAGGAACACCATATCTCGGTGAGCGATATAGATAAGGATGCACTCTGGGCTATCAGGAAGATACAGCAGAACGGGGGAGAGGCTTATATAGTCGGAGGAGCCATCCGCGATATGCTTCTTGGACGTAAACCGAAGGATTTCGATGTTGCGACATCGCTTTCCCCTCGTCAGGTCCAGCGTCTTTTCTGGAATGCCAGGATTATCGGCAAACGTTTCCGTATCGTCCATCTTTTCTTCAGCGGCAAGATAATTGAGGTGACGACATTCCGTTCAGATGAGGAGAACTTCGAAGACGGTCGCAATAATGTGTTCGGTACCATCGAACAGGATGCGAGACGCCGTGATTTCTCCATCAACAGCCTTTATTACAATCCATCCAATGGTCAGCTGCTGGATTTCTGCGATGCTATGCAGGACTTCAGGAAGGGTGTCATAAGATCCTTGATTCCGCTTTCATATACATTCTCCGAGGATCCGGTGAGAATGATAAGGGCGCTGAAGTATCAGGCGACGACCGGCTTTACGCTCAAGCGCGATGTGAGGAAGGCTATCAAGAAGAATGCCGATCGGATTCAGAACTGTTCCACATCACGCCTCACTGAGGAGGTTTCGAAGATTCTTGCATCCGGAGCTTCATATGAGATATTCATGAATCTCCAGAAATACGGGCTTCTTCCATTCCTTCTTCCTTGCTGGGCACAGTATTCATCCCTCGATTCCGTGAGAGCTTCGCTGACAGCTCTCGATGAGAAGATCCGGAGTGCGAGGAAGAATGGTGAAAGCATAAAGAAGGAAGAGCAGATCTACGCATTCATAAAGCCTCTTCTTGTTTTCGAGAATCCTGAGACAATGACTCCTGAGGAGCTCTTTCATGAGGGCTTCAGGCAGGCGAAGATACTCATTGCTCCAATGACTCCTCCTAATTATGAGTTGGAGAAGGCAATGGATCTTATTCTCGATGATATGGGACTGAAGAGAGCAAAAGCGAAGAAATCAGCGGAAGCAAGGGCCCCGAGGAACAAGCCGAACAGGATGGGCAGGAAAAGCGCCGCGAACGAAGAGCTCACCGCAATGCCCGCAAAAAGAAGGAAGCGCAAGAAGAAAAACGGCGTGAAGAAGATCAATCCAGTGGTGAAAGAGGCTATGACAATGGGGGAGGAGCACGACCTCTAACCCCATTCCTCTATTTCGATATTGGTTTTCTTCACCATCACTCCGCCATAGCGTTCGATGCAGTCTGAGATATATTCCTGAAGATCGGAGATTGTCGTACTCATGTAATGACGAGCCGGCAGCTGAAGCGTCACGCTGATGGAATAAGAGGAATCTGTGTTCCTGACGCTTCTGACTTTCTTCACCTTCATCACAGGATCGTATTCGCCTATTGCATGCTTGACCATCTGCGAAAGCACTGCATCTGACATCTCTTCCTTATCGGGGCGGGAGAATTCAGGGCGTACGATTGTCTTCTCATATGTCTGGTTCTTCTTCATATGGCTTTTCCTGCCAAGGAAGACCTTCATTGAATCATAGACAATCTGCGGGGCAGAGCGTGTTACCTCGATTGAAGGTACCGGAATGACATGCTTGCCCTCTGTGTATCTGATTCTCATCGCAGTCTCGATTTCCTCTTCCGTCGCGATGTCCTCTATGTGGATGATCTTCTCTGGCTGTGGCAGCTCAAGACGCTTTGCGATTTTCGAAGCCATCTTCTCCGATGTGCCTATTATGAGAATCTTCTTATATCTTTCCTTCTGCAGTGCATTCATCACCTCGTCGCGGTGGTCATCATCATCGAAGACAGCGGTACGTACAGCCGCGATGAAATTCGGATCCCGTTTTGCAGAGTGTCCTGCGAGAATCCTGTCTCCTTTGATGAGGAGACCATCATCGATGATGAGGTCTATCCTGTATTTCGCCGCGACAAGCTTCGAATGGTAGCTTTTGCCTGTCCCTGAGCGGCCTACAAGAGCATAGACCTTCACCCCTTTGAGTTTTGAGAATGCGAACTGGAATAGCCGGTTCATATGATGAATATACCATTAAATCCGTTTTTAGACAGGAGATGCGGGCTGTAAAAGCGATATTTTCTTCTGCAAAGGCTAATCAAGATAGTTCAGTATGATACTCCATCTCCAGATAAGCCTCTCAAGCGAATATGATGCATTCCTCGGGGATGTGGACGGCAGGCATATATCATCAATCCCAGTAGATGGCAGCAGAAGCAATCTGTAGAGCTTTGATGCAGCATTTCCGTTTGTGAATATCATATTTATCTTCGATTGCCCGATTAGCTTTGATATGTCATTCGGCTTTGCATCCCTGATTGATGAATCATCGGAGCCTTCTATGCTGCATTCCCCGATTACATCCCATAGCGCAATATGATGCGAGAGAAGGAAATCCTTCTTCTCTTCGATAGTTGCAAGATGTTTCACTGAGAAGAGAGATTCCATGACTTTCCAGAACCTGTTCATCCTGTGTCCGTAGAAGAATCCTTCCTCCCTCGATTTCACGGAAGGAAACGATCCAAGGATGAGGATTTCAGATAAATTGTCGTAAACAGGCGGGATAGGGTGGATGATTTTCTCCATTGCCTGATAATACAGCAGCCAGATAATATTTTCCATCTGTAATCATTTTCCATTCTTTGTTGAGATATGATTCCAATAGGTATAGAATCAGAAGTAATTTCAGAAGGAGTGAATGACTTGAATAGACTGGCCACATTCAGGCGTGGTGGAGTGCATCCTGATGACAAGAAGGCGCTTTCAAAGGACAAGAAGCTTGAAAAGCTTCCCCTTCCCAAGGAAATCGTTGTTTCGATGTCTCAGCATCTCGGCGCACCTGCTACGCTTGTGAAGAAGAAGGGCGATGAAGTGAAAAGGGGGGAGGTAATCGGTGAGGAATCCGGTTATATCTCAGCATCCGTTCACAGCCCTGTTGACGGTATAATCAAAGATATAAAGAAAGTGAGGGTTTCTTCCGGAGCCGTCGCCGATGCCGCTGTGATTGAATGCAGTCCGGAACAGAGCGATTGCTTTACGGAGAAACATGATTGGAAAAACCTTTCACCTGAGGAAATCGTGAAGCTCATAAGGGAAATGGGAATCGTCGGTATGGGCGGTGCAACATTTCCGACAGCAGTGAAAGTGACGATTCCGATGGGAAAGGAAGTCGATGCGCTTGTAATCAACGGCGTTGAGTGCGAACCGTATCTCACCTCCGACTACAGGCTCATGATGGAAAAGCCCGATGAAGTGCTGGAAGGTGTGATGGTTGCCGCGAAGGCGGTAAATCCGAAGAGAATAATCATCGGCATCGAGGCAAACAAGATGGATGCCGTTTCCGTTATCTCATCACGCATTGCAGCTGATAATCTTCCGATAGAGGTCATGCCCCTGAAGACAAAGTATCCACAGGGTGATGAGAAACAGCTCCTGAAAGCCACCATCGGTAAAGAGGTTCCTTCCGGAAAGCTTCCTCTCGATGTCCGCGCTGTTGTCTGTAACCTCGGAACATGCTTCGCGCTATATGAGGCAGCTGTTTTCCATAAGCCGCTTATAGAGCGTGTCATAACAGTCTCGGGTGAAGGCATAAACGAGCCGAAGAATCTCATTGCACCTATCGGTACGAAGTTCTCCGACCTTATCGCATACTGCGGTGGGGAGAA
>JADIMF010000078.1 GCA_017694915.1 Candidatus Ornithospirochaeta stercoravium | reverse complement strand
GTTCTCGCCGATGCTGCAGGACATGCTCGAAGGAGAGCTTGATAATCATCTCGGGTATGGGAAATACGAGCATAGCGGTGAAAGCGGATTGAACAGCCGCAATGGCCACAGCAGCAAGACAGTCACGACATCGTTCGGGGACATGGAGCTTGAAGTGCCGCGGGACAGGAACAGCACATTCGAACCACAGATAGTAAGGAAGCATCAGAGGGATGTATCGGATATCGAGAACAGGGTCATCTCGATGTATGCGAAGGGCATGACCACGAGAGACATCTCATCACATCTTGGCGACATATATGGCATAGAAGCCTCGGCTGAGATGATCAGCAAGATAACCGACCGGGTGCTTCCAGAGGCAAAAGCCTGGCAGTCGAGGCCGCTTGAGGGCAAATACATCGTGATGTTTCTTGATGCTATCCACTACCATGTGAAGGAGGAGAGCCAGGTAGTGAAGAAGGCTGTGTACATCGCCATAGGCATCCGCCTTGACGGAACGAAGGAAGTGATGGGGATGTACATAGGAGGCAATGAGAGTGCGAAGTACTGGCTCGGGGTTCTGAATGACCTGAAAGCCAGAGGTGTGAAGGATATACTCGTATGCTGCGTTGACGGGCTGTCAGGATTCTGCGATGCCATAGGAGCCGTCTACCCTCAGACGGACGTCCAGAGGTGCATAATACACCAGATACGCTCATCCACGCGCTTCGTCGTCTCCAAGGACATGAAGAGCTTCGTCTCCGACCTCAAGAAGATCTATAAGGCGAATACGCAGGATGAGGCATGGGAGCAGCTGGATACGTTCGATTCGAAATGGGGCAAGAAGTATCCTGCGGCAGTGAAGAGCTGGAGGGACAACTGGAATGAGCTCACATCCTTCTTCCAGTATCCATACGAGATGAGGAGCCTGATCTATACAACCAATGCCATAGAGGGCTTCAACAGGCAGCTGAGGAAGGTTACAAAGACCAGGACTGTGTTTCCTACAGATGATTCTCTCTTCAAGCTGTTGTTCCTTGCGATGAGGGACATAACGGCCAAGTGGTATGGCAAACCCCACAACTGGGGCCTGATCATCTCCCAGCTGATGATATGTTTTCCTGACAGGATTTCAGACGAGGATTTTGCCTGATCTGAATCATTGAATTGACTGACAAGGAAAGGCCCTGCCAGCAGCATTTGTTGACAGTGCCTTTGTTCGATTCTAGACTTCTGATAGCTGGTAAAAGGTGGCAGTCTGCTACCTCAGCTGCAGATTATTTTCCTTCTTTTGACTAGCTAAGAGGGAATGTCCACAAAATGAATTACACTCCCTAAGCTTATTTCAGGTCCAGCTTTGAGGGTTCACCTCACGGTCTATATCTGTCATCCTTCATATAGCTCAGAGGATCTGCTCCGAGCCCGATGAGATTCTCGATAAAATCAATATCTCTTCCGGACTTAAATGCACCGATAATCAGCTGATATGATTCTGAATCGTTTTCAATATCATAACCATGGTGTATGCATTCTGAAACGATATCGGTACTGTATTCGTTTTTTACCGCTTCGATTGTTGTTTTGTAGTCCAGCTGTGGCAGCAATGAACTGTATTCCTCAAAGAGCTGTCGTATTGATTCCTCGTTAGGAGAATGTTTTATTATTGTCCGGAACTCTGATGCATCTCTGATAATGGCCCCTTTAGCCATAAGCGCTATCGCCTCTAAGAACGATAATCCGGCTTCTAGCAAATCAACTACAGGAATATCTGCAACAGAGGTTCCTAGTGAGATGCGGTGTCTTATCATGTCTGGATTATGGCCCTCGATAGAGACCTCCAGAGCCAGTCTGTAGTCATCCGGAGATAATGAAGCTCCTAGTGCCATGAGGCGACGGACCATCTTTTCATTGTTGTTTCTGATAAAGATTCTTATGACAGTCTCATAATCATTAGATGGTATAAATGAAAGAAGCTTATCTATTTCATAACTGGCGGTTTTACTGCATATTGCATTAGCAATGTTTTCTATAGCAGTGGTCCATTCGTCTGTGTCCTTTATGCAGTCGAGCAGTCTTTTCAGTCTGTCGAATTCTGAGTTATCAGCAAGCTTCCTGATGTATGGCCCAATTGATGATGTTTCGAGGTTTTCCCTTATGACGATGCAGTCTTTGAGCCTGCTGCTGAGTTCTTTTTTCCAGATATCATAATCTGTCTTGTTATCCAGTCCTGAGATAATCATAGCAGCGTCGGCTTTGTTGATGGTTTTACGGGAGTTCTTCCCGAGGTTTATTATGCACTCGTAAGGAACTCCTCCTGATTCGCTTTCGTATTCATCTCTATCGTAATAATCCTCGTAATAGTCATCGTAATAATCATTGCTGGACGATTCCTCTGCTTGGGGTTCCTTTGTCTTTCTGATTGCGGAATAATAGTCCTCCGTGCAGTCAGCCGCTATACGACCGGATCTATCGGTGAGGTAGATATTCAGAAGCTCGCTGAATGCTGTGCTGAATTTTTCTTTCCGTATGGCTTTATAGAATCTGTCTTTGTATTCATCCGCAGTCAGAGGAGTCTTGTAACGTGAATATATCGATGACGCTTCATTTTCAAGCTCCTGCCGATAGTCCTTTTCTTTATAAGAAATCACCGTTGAGAGCAGTGAAAGGATATCAGCAACCTCAAGCGAGTCCTTCCCGAATATGAGCCGCGCCAGATCAAGGATATTCTCAAGGAGCTTTCTCGATTTCTCTCCCTCTCTTGTGCTGATATACCCGGCATATGCTATCGACGCCTTTAAGGAGGTAGCATTCATATAGCCATGCCGTTCCGTGATCATCGTATAAAGCTCCTCAATGCGGAATGAAAGTCCATTATCATCGATGTACCGCTTTGCCTTTATGAGAGCCTCAAAGATATTCCTCTGTGTATTCACAGGGAGAACGGCTGGATTCCTGATATCCTGCACTAAAGAATCATAATATTCGTTGGCGAGTTCATCATCGGAGTCTGCAGCGGCTGCATAGATGGTTGCTGCATATGCATCCCCTAGCATAGCCAGCGTAAAACTGCTGCGTTTTTCCCATAGCTTTTCAACAATGTCAGCAGCACCTTCAGCCTGATTGCTATGTGCAAGTATCATTAATTTTAGAATTTCGGCCTCTGACATTTCTTCCTCATTCCCTGATGACAAGGCTGTCGCATATGCCTTTTCAGCTGCTTCCAGGGCGCTATCATAATCCCGGAGTTCGAGATTGGCTCTTCCGAGGCCGTACTGAATAAAGAATGGAGTATCGCTGTCAGCATTATCCTTCAGCAGATGGCTGAACGTGTTCCTTGCAGCACTGTATTGTCCTGTGTATAAGAGAACGGAACCGTAGACAATCGCCGCATCCCTGATAGCCGATGAATCTTTGCTATAGTGCTTTAGGATATAATCGTATGCTTGCCGTGCTGTCTCAAGCGTTTCCTTCGAATATCCATTTGAAAGTTTGGTCGATGCTTCAGAAAGGATAAGCTTATTCCTGAGTCCATTCAATTCTTCCTCGCTGTTTCTCAATGCTGTCTCATATGTATCGAAGACGGTATCAAGGTAGTCCTCATCGCCGGATGCGATATGGCTGAGGATTACGTCCAGCATATGCTCATCGAAGAACGGTTCTGCAAATGCTTTATTATAGAACGAAAGCCTGATGAGGCTCACAGTATCAGAGCCGGAGAGCATATCGAGGTTGCATGTATGCAGCCGATAGCTGAATACCGCCTCGTTTATCTCATCACGTGTATGCTGCATTATGCCGCTTCTTGTTAAGAGTATATCCTTGATAACAGGATGCATCGAATACTGGTTCGTCTCGTTGTCGTAATTCACCATCGAGTGCCGCTTCATCTGCGTATATATCTCGTCGTCCCATCCTGGAAGGGAACCGTGGATTTCGGCAATCATATCATCCGTCCATCCGCCGTCGATTAGCGAGAAGGATGTTGAGAGCTTTGAGAATGCGCTCCCCATATTGTCGAGAGCTCTCACGACAAGCTCTTCCTTATTGTGGCCGTACAAAGCGGGGTCCCGCTGCTTTATCGGGTCGCCATTGAGGCTGACGAACGTCTCTCGTGCCATGTCGAGAAGGAGGGGAACTCCGCCAGTGAGCTCGATAAGATGATCCTGGAGTACGGTATCCGTAATGCCTACATCGTTGAGGTACGATCTGATATCGTTCGAAGCGAGATTGCCGACGAGATGCTCCTTGATTCCGAGTGCATTCCATGAGTCGGGGTTTTCCGTTTTCTCGATCTCGCCGAGCTTTTCTCTTCCTGCTATCACCCAGAGGATGCCGGGAACAGCCGCAATAACGCCGTCGTGACGCCTTAGCCAGAGGTCCTTCAAATATCCTCTTGTCGGCGTGTCGTCGTCGATGTGCGTATATCTTTCATACGTGTCGAGCATGATTACAAGCGGTTCGTCAGGCGTCTTCTCGAGGTTGTTATCGAGATCGAAGGAGAACGCCGCTTCGAGAGAGCTTCTGACGTTTCTAAGGTCAGCGTGGTGGAAATAGTCGACAAGCGATTTCCCGAGAGGTAGCATGAACCAAGGATTAAGCTTTTCGAGGAATTTGATATCGAAGAGGTCTTCAATCGTCTCGATACCGTCGAAGATGTTCTCTGCAATGTCACCAAATGGCGTGAATTTGATGACGTTGAGGATTGTGTTCCCGATTTTTGAGCTTCTGATCTTGTCCTCGATGGTCGGCATTTCCATATCCGGTTTCCGGCCGATCTCGTCAGCAATCTTCGTCTCTGCCAGTGCTGTCATCGGAAACCTGAAGCCGTATTTCTGAGAGAGGAGGTGGGCGAGGCCCTTGATAACGTCCTCTTTTGTGTTTCCGAAATCGGTGAAGTCATACATCACCCAGCGGTATGACGACTTGCTGCCTGTCTCGTCTTTCTTCCTATCCAGCTCTCTTCCGATTTCCGTTAAAAGGCGGGTTTTCCCGATTCCTGATATCCCGTAATAGAGGAGGATATGAGGAGGAGTGTCGTCGGAATCAGGGTCGGTGAGCTCTGCCCGGAGTTTCCCGTATTCGTTCCAGAAGGCCTCTCGTGGAGCTTCCCTGTCGGTGAAGATGTCCGATGCATTATAGGTGGAGAGTATACGGTCGTATATACCCCCAGCGTTTGTTTTCCTTCTCATATCATCCCTCAGTGGCATCTATGATAGCAGGAAAACGGGAGATATGCGCTGGAAAATGGCAAAGAGCTTATCAGATAACCGGCGTTGTCTCCTCGGGATTCTCTGAAGAGGCTTCCCCTGATCTGATTACGATATCACCCCATGGCTGTATTATTGTGTTATCAACTTTTAGCAGTAAAAGAATATAGATTGTTCGATTATTATAGCCGCTGAAATCATATTTTCCTGTTTCAGCTGATGGCTCACAAGGAGATACAAGACCATTGTCAATAAATAGCTTATATGTAGTATTTACGTGAGCTGCGTTTTCTGTAGCCGAGTCTTTTAGTTCGAATGTGATTTCTACATTAATGCTGCAGTATTGGCCTTATGAACAGAGAGGGATACATATCTACAATTCTTCATCTTCAGAGAATTCAGAAGCTCAAACAGGAGTACCGTCCCAATCCCTTTTCCTCTGTATTCAGGAAGGAGTGAGATTGAAAGTTCTGGAGTATCATTATCTACGTAGCCATAGCTTTTCATTAGACGTACCCATGCTGCTCCGACTGGATTGCCATTATCCTCTGCAACAATTCCTAGATCCAGAGGATTGGTACCAAAGGCTTCTGTGTATTGAATGAAATCTTCCGTAAACACAATATCTGCTGATGGAGGTTTACATCCTTTAGGGACATATATCGCATGGTATAGAAAAGTTCGCAGCAACTGTTCATCACAGGCTTTTGCCTGTCTGTAAATTATCATTGGATTTTATTGGGCTTCCTTTTGATTGCAAGCAGTTTCATGAAATCAGAAATATGGGATCTTCTCTTTGGATTATGTTGACTGGACGTGGATTACTGCTATTATACCAAATCTTAAAATTTAATTCGCCTCGCCAGCAGATTTTTGTATAAAAGAAACCCTGAAACGAAATTCACACTATAAAACGAAAATACCCATAGGGGTGGCTAAAGAATTAAAAAGCATAGAAGAGGGTAGATTCTCCTCCTTTGCAGCTTCTTGTTAATCATCATGATGTCGTTTGTGTAAATGTGATATCTGTTTTTTAATTTCTTTTAATATAAAGAATAATACTGCCAGTTGTGAAACTGCTGAGATATGTCTCAAAATCCCGATTGTATCAAAAGTGTAAACATCACATAATCAAAGACATTGATCCCAATGATCAGTAGCTGATTTATAAATTCAGGTGTTATTGTTTGATATCATTGGTATGTTTTCAGAAAAACAATTTGTTTCTGACATTATATGGATAATGCATAGAAAATAAATACTTACAGTATGAGAGAATATAAATTCGGATAGAAATTGTGGACAAGAATGAAGATTGGGAGCGACCCACAAAATGCAGATTGCTCCCAAAATGTTTAGATGCTCAGATCTTCCACTCGCTGCTTTCTTTCTGCAAGGCAACCATATGTGAGAAGATCCCGTTCTGTTTCAGCAGTTCCTCGGGACAGCCTTCCTCTGCAACATGTCCGCCAGAGAGAACAACTATCTTATCAGCATTCTCGACCGTTCTCATCCTGTGAGCGATTACAAGAACCGTCTTGTTTCGTATCAGCTTCGAGAGTGCCTTCTGAATCTCGGTCTCGTTTTCAGCATCCAGTGATGCTGTGGCTTCATCAAGGAGGATTATAGGGGAGTCCTTCAGGAATGCGCGTGCAATTGATATGCGTTGCCTTTCACCGCCTGAAAGCTCGCATCCGTTCTCACCGATCATCGTGTTCCAGCCATCAGCAAGCTTCTCCACGAACGGTAGGCACTGTGCCATCTTCCCGGCTTCAATTACTTCCTCATCTGTCGCATCCCTCCGTCCTATCCTGATGTTCTCCATGATTGTGTTATCAAAGAGAGTTACATCCTGGAATACGATTGAATAGAGTGATAACAACGACTCCGGATCTGTCTTTGTTACATCCATACCTCCAACCGTGATCTTCCCTGAATCAGGATCCCAGAAGCGAGCTGCGAGCCTTGAGACTGTTGTCTTGCCACCGCCCGATGGCCCGACGAGAGCCGTCACCTCTCCCTGCTTTGCCGTGAAAGTCACATCAGACAGGACTTCCTCACCATTGCCATAACCGAAACGCACATCCTTGAATTCAATGTCATAGCCACTGTTAGTAAGTTCAGGTTTTCCTTCCTGCAGGGGATGGAATAGTATCTCATCCATCCTCTCGACATTCGTCCTGAGTGAGATGACTGCTGCCAGATTCTGCAGTGAGCTCTGCAGAGGATCATAAAGACGGGAGGCAATCAGAAGGTACATGAAGAGTGTGAGTACATCTATTTCACCTGAAACAAGCAGAACAGATCCTGCCAGTGCGACTGTTCCGATTCCTATCTTCAGGATGAAGGAGGCGGAGACGACGAATACAGCAGTACCGACTTCCGAGATTATTGCTCTCTTCTCTACTTTGTCTATCTTCCTGAAGAGTCTTTTGAGATACTGCTTCTCAGCATTGCAGCTCTTGAGATCCCTCATAGTCTCTATGCATTCCTGGATGCCATCGGCCACTTCCATCTTCGCGTCCATCGAACGCTTAGATAGCCTGTACTGTACGTTTCTTGAGAGGACGACTATCAGGATGGCGACAGGAATCGGCCAGAGGGCGGCAAGTCCCATTCTCCAGTCGAAGAACATGATCGAGAGTGCCGCAACCGTTGTAGAGATGACCGCTCCTATAAGTTCGGGAACCCAGTGGGAGAGTCCCGTCTCAAGCGTTGCTGCATCCGCCATGATAGTACTTGTTATATCCGCAAGATCTTTCTTGCCGAAGTATGAGAGTGGTATCTTCCTCAGCTTCTCAGCAAGGCTCACTCTCCTTACTCCGCTTTCGACATAGGTCGAGAAATAGGTTGCCTTATAAACACATCGGTATGAAATCATGATGAGGGCAACGGAGATGATACATAAGGCAGCATAGATTAGCCCTCGTCTAGCAAGGGTGTTCATCATCATATCTGATGCAAGAAGATAGAGTATGCCGACAGGTACGAAGAGCGTCAGATTATGCACGGCGCAGGCAATGAAGCCCTTTACCAGATCCCTTGCACCCTTCTCAGAGAGCGCGAATGTCCTTTCAAGTCTCTTGATCATCACATTGCCTCCTTTCCGACTTTCCACTCAACAGAGCTCTGGTAATCGTTCCACATCTGGCTGAAGAGACCATTCTTTTCCAGAAGCTCATTGAATGTTCCGTCTTCCCTTATTTCGCCATCGGAAAGCACATATATCCTGTCGGCATCCGTGATAGATGAAAGACGATGGGCAATCATGATGACGGTGCGGCCATCAAGCATTGAGGAGAATGCCTTCTGAACCTTTATCTCGTTATCGGGATCTGCGAATGCCGTTGCCTCGTCAAGTATGATTACAGGAGAGTCTTTGAGTATTGTGCGTGCAATCGCTATGCGCTGTGTCTCTCCGCCTGAGAGATATATTCCTCCACTTCCAAGTACTGTGTTTATGCCATCTGGCAACTTCT
>JADIMF010000077.1 GCA_017694915.1 Candidatus Ornithospirochaeta stercoravium | reverse complement strand
ACAATGCTCTCATCCTCTTCGGATATCGCATCGGTGATAAAGAATGTCGGAGGAAGATTCGAAGTCGGAACTGCATTCGTACCTAAGACAGATGAGAATGCAACAGGTGGCGTGAACATAGGAGGCGGTTCATTCTTCATCTTCACCCCATCCGATGCGGTGAGAACTGTTCTGGAGTACTTCATATCTGAAAACGTACAGCTCAAATGGGCTGAAGAGACAGGCTACATGCCGATAAACACAGATCTCTATGACAACCCTGATTATCTTTCCTTCCTCAGTGAGAATCCTCAGTTCAAGGTGGCAATGGACCAGACAGAGGCTTCGAACCCGAAGGTGACATCAATATGGCTGCCATCTGCTTATCAGATATACTATTCTTTCCAGAGTACAATAAGAGCTGTCACGGAGGATGGAATGGATATCGATGCAGCAGTGCACGAAATGGCTTCGATAATCCAGAAAGCTATTGATGAATACAGAGCCCAGAATATCCAGTAACACTAATCTGCTGGCATTCTCATCAGACGGATACAGGAGAATGGATGAGATCATCCCTATGCTCGCGAATGCGGGGTTCAGGAATCTTGACCTGAACTTCTGCGAGATGATGAACCCGGATTCCGTCCTGAATACAGATGATGCCAGCAGATACATCGGGAAGCTTAAAGAACTCGGAGAGCAGTTTCATGTGGAGTATGTCCAGTCGCATGTGCCATATCCGAAGGATTACACTGCGCTCTCCAATGAAGGGAAGAAAGCATCTGACAAAGCGATTCTCAAAGCAATGAGATTCTCGGAGGACCTGAATATTCCTCATGCTGTCATCCACCCTATCAGAGGAAGCATACGTGACAACATCTCATATTTCGAGTCGCTTCTTTCTGCATATGATGGAAGCATAATGCTTGCTATCGAGAATATGGAAACGGAATCGGAGATACACACTCCCGAGGCTCTTATCGAGATAGCAGAGGCATTATCACCGAGAGCAGGAATCTGCCTGGATACAGGGCATGCGCATATGTGCGGGATTTCCATCCCCGATTTCATAAGAAAAACCAGCAGATACCTTGTGGCAACTCATATCGCAGATAATGACGGGAAAAGCGACCAGCATCTTCTACCGTTCTTCGGTACGATTGACTGGAAAAGCACCATGAAAGCTTTCTCTGATTATTACAGCAGATATCTGAATTATGAATGCATGTACTTTGGAAAGAGCTTTCCGAAGAAATCGGGGGAAGCTATTGCGGATCTCGCCTATGATATCTTCCAGCTGCTTATCTCTCTTTCTTCGTGAAGAATATGCATCTGGAACTGTACTGGCAGGAGGCACATAACGCACCGGGGCACTCGGTAAATCCGCCTTCTGCCTTCTCAAGCTGATGCACATGCCACTCAAGCTCATCTATATGTGACTGCAGGGCTTCCATCTTCTTCCTGTCCTCATCAAGTTTTCTCCTGTACTCAGCCAGAAGAGCTTCCCTGCGTTTATTTCCGCTTGAATCCTCTTCCTTCAGAAGGAAAATGCGCCTTATCTCAGAAAGCGAGAAGCCAAGTCCCTTGAGCTCTATGATGCGCCTCAAGTATACAAGATCCTCATCACGATAGAAACGCTGACCACCCTCAGATCGCCCTGCCCTGATCAGACCTTCTTCCTCATAATATCTTATCGTTCTCAGAGAGAGCCCTGAAAGCTTTGCGATTTCCCCGATCTTGTACTTGCCCATGATTACTCTCCAAGAAACGGCATTATCTTCTCGGCATCCTTATAGCCTTTGCCATAAAGCTTCATTATATTCTCGTCCTTATGCTTCAGCGTCGTTATACCGCAGGTATCATCAGGAGCGATGACAAGTATGCTGCCGTCCTTTTCATACTTCTCCATCTCATCCATCTCCCTGTTGTATACCTCAGCCCTCTTTGCCATTGCCTTCCCAGCTTCTGGGTACTTTCTGGAAAGCGCCTTCACAACCCATCTGTCCTTCTCCGGATCGCGCCTGACATCTTTTGGCTTTGTGAGAATCACGACAATCTTATCGGCACCGAGCTCAAATGCCTTCCGGAATGGAATTGGATCTGAAATACCGCCATCATAGTAATGATTATCGCCGATTCTTATAGGTTTGCAGGCTATCGGAAGCGCAGCCGATGCTTCAAGAATCGTGAGGTCTCCGTTTCTTATTGCGTCTTTCGGGAAATACTCAGGCTTTCCCGTTTCAGCGTTCGTAGTCACAAAATACATATCTGCAGGCGAGGAAAGGAAGGCATTGCTGTCGAAAGGATCCTCGCATCCAGGAAGCGAGAGATCCTCATAGATATATCTGAGATTCATGAATGTTCCATATTTAATGAGTGGATAAAGCCCCATATATTCCCTTCGCTTGGGATAGATGGTGTAATATCGAAGGACTCTTCCTCTCTGTCCGGCAAAGTATGTCGCAACATCCGCAGCCCCCGCCGACACTCCTATCCCGAAAGTAAACGGATAAAGCTCATTATCCATAAGATAATCATAGATACCTGCGCCGTAGACGGCCCTCATTCCGCCTCCGACGTCAATCAGCGCTGTTTTCATATACCGGCCTCATATTACCGCAAAAGAAACATAAGCGGCAAACATGAGGCCTTGTAAAAGATATTCTTTGCAGTCATGCAAAAATCATTCCCATGCGAATGTCAGCTTCCTTTTATTCTCTGCACAATCCCTGAGATAAAGATTGATTAGATTCTGATAGGATATTCCCACTTCAGCTGCCTGCTTTTTGAAATAGTCGATGGACTCTGAATCGATGCGAATGGTAATCTGCTTTTTAAGTTTCTTTGAATAAGGATTTTTCACGCCTTTACTGAAATCGTAACTATCTTTCATTGCTGCCTCCTCTTTATTGATTCCTCATATTGCATTCTTTCCCTGCTTTTTGCTTTACGAGCAGAGATTATCCTGATTTCTTCATCATTTTTCCGATAGCAGTGGCAGACAACCAAAACCCGCAACTAGCTACTGGTTCCGATTATCACGAAACGATCCTCATCGATAGAATGTTCGTCATCGGATATGACAATCGCTTCTTCATCATAAAACACAGACACCGCCTCCTCGAAAGATACTGTATGTTTATTTTGGTTTATTACGTTCTTTCCAGCATCCCAAGAAAAGGAAATACTTTCTGCCATCCATTCCTCCTTAATTATATTATAATTAGAAAATAATTCAACCAGATTCACATCAGCCCATGCTCAAGGAATGAGTAGTACTTATCTTCAGAGAATACGATGTGATCGATTACCTTGATTCCCAAGATGTCTCCGCATTTCACAATACGCACAGTCACATCCTTATCATCCTCGGAAGGCTCCACATTCCCAGATGGATGATTATGTGCAATTGCTATTGCTGCAGCTCTTTTATGTATTGCCTCTGAAAACACTTCCCTAGGATGGACTATCGTCCTGTTGAGAAGCCCTATTGTGGCAACAAGAGTCCCAATGACCTCATGAGCTCCATTGAGATGCACTACGACAAGATGTTCCTGTGCTCTTGAAGCATAATGCTGCACTTCCCTGTAGATATCTTTCGGAGAAACGATTGTACGGCCTCTCTGCCTGACACGCCGTCTTCCCAGCTCCAGAGCAGCATCGATAGCAGAAGCCTTGGCCTTACCGAGCCCTGGAATCTGCATGATTTCCTCTGCCCGCATTTCAGGATTACGATCAAGTTTTGATAAAAGATCCCTAGCAATCTCATCAACCGCTCTCTGCTGATACCCCGATCCGATAATGAGCATCAGAAGCTCTTCATCGGTAAGCGCTTCCGCTCCGAGCCTTTCGATCTTCTCACGAGGCCTGTCCTCTGGACGCGCCTCCCTCAGCGTACTGTAACCAGTTTCTATATGATAAACCTTCATATAATAAATACGCTTTAAGTCGCTGTTTTGGTAAGTTTTTCTGGAATTATTCTTAGAAAATCTCGATCCCGAGCAGTTTTGCTATATCAAGAGCCTGGGAAACATCTAGTTTCGCGCCCTTCAGCTCCGAAAGATTCTCAGACAGGATAATGCCTGAGATATCCGAGGATGCAAGGGAAACAGATGCAAGTGGTGTGTTTCTGAACGAAGCAGATTTTAGCGATGATGACTCGATTCTGAGCCCGTCGTGCTTCACTGATGAGAATGATGACTCGGAGAAATCTGAAGAGATTATCGATACATTATGCATCTCCGTTCTGTCGAATGATGAGTAGCGTGAAACGGTGTTATCAATCGCAACATTCTTCAGCCGCGATGAAAGAAAGACGGAACCTGTCAGACGGCAGGATACGAACCTCACGTTTCTCAGCATCGATGACGAGAAATCAGCATTGGAGAAATCACAGGAATCGAAGACAGTATCGGTTATGGCTGAATCTGCAAGAAACGCAGACGAGAATGATACCGAACGGAAAGATGAATTCCTTATTACGATTCCCTCTAGGTTCTCCCCTTCATATGAGATTCCGTTTTCCGAAAGGGAATCGGCATCTTCACCATCTTCCAGGAAAGAGAGAAGCATCAGCGTGAATGCCTGTCCTTGAGAACATCTACGACTTCTGACAGACTTGAGTTCTTCTGTGCAAGCAGAACAAGGAAGTGATACATCAGATCAGCAGCCTCTCCGAGGAAGAGATCCTTGTCATCATCCTTCGATTCAATCACAAGCTCGACAGCCTCTTCACCTACTTTCTGGGCAATCTTGTTGAGGCCTCTGGAGAAGAGATGGTTGGTATATGAACCCTCGATAGGATTGGTGCGTCTGTCGCGGATAACCGATTCAAGATAGAGAAGGAACTCTGCTGTAGACATCTCATTCGGCTCATTATCCTCACCGAAACAGGTATCTGAACCTGTATGGCATACCGGCCCGGAAGGAATGGCCTTCACAAGAAGCGTATCCCCGTCACAGTCTGCGAGGATCTCCCTCAACTGGAGATAATTGCCGCTTGTCTCGCCTTTTGTCCAGATTCTGCCTCTGGAGCGGGAGAAGAATGTCACAAGGCCTCTATCCAGAGTGAGACGATATGCCTCCTCGTTCATATAGCCCAGCATCAATACTTTTCTTGTCACTGCATCCTGAACAACAGCAGGAACCAGTCCACCGCCTTTGGCAAAATCAATTGTCATCTCAACCCCTTCTACAGGACAGCCGTCTATGCAGACATCCCTCAAGAATCCACGACTATGGAATATAGATATTTAGTACTTTTCATCAAGGTTTAGTCAACATCCTGAAAAGAGTTAACAGATGAATTCCCCATCAGCTTCCTTATTTTCCTCGCATGAAGCATAGCCACAATGGAACCATATATCATCACTATTCCGGATGCGAAGAGTATCGCAGCAAATACCGTCATCACGATTCCCGTAAGGAAATTCGGGAAAAGGAAGAGTATGAGAGCAAACACAAATGAAAGCACTGCCTCAAGACCAAGCGTTCCTGTGGGGATGTCATTCTTCGAAAGGGCAAGAAGATCCACAATGCTTACAAGTCCTGAGAAGAGGAATGCCGCCGCTATGATATAAACGATGACAGTCGGGATAAGATTAGGCGCGATTATTGCGATTATTATCACAGCAAGGCCCGCTATCATGCTGACAAGAGACTTACCGAATGATATCGAGCGGACAAAAGACCCGAATGCCTCTCTGAGCTTATAGACCGCGATGAGCGTCTTTACACCATCTATAACCTCGTAAACACCGAATGCCGAAATCACGACAGTCAGGAAACCTGAAGGCCTCAGTATCATATAAAGGCCAATGAACACCATCAGAGCTCCGGAAATAAGAAGTGGAATGATTCTTCGCATATCGCCTCCGTCTTTATTATCTCATGTCTTAATGCAATCGGAAAGAGAGGCTTTCACATACTCGGATCTTTGTCTATCATTGCCGTATGAAAGAATACCTCCTTTTCGATGCAGACGGCACTCTATATGATTTCGGAAAGACGGAGAAAATAGCCCTTTCCGCTCTTTTCAACGAACTCAGGATACCTGAGAATCTCCTCCCCGTTTACCATGAGGGAAACAGAAAGTGCTGGGACATGTATGAAAAAGGAGAAATCACTCTTGAGGAACTTGAACCACTGAGGTTCCAGCTTTTCTTCGACAGAATCGGTAATAATGCAGACAGCACCGAGGCAGGTAATGAATATGCAAGGCTTCTCGGAGAAAACGGCATACTCATAGACGGGGCAAGGGAATTCCTTGATGAAGTCAGGGAACGTTACCATCTTGAGATAATAACGAATGGAATCGCCCGTGTTCAGAAAGCAAGATTCAAAGGCACTGATACGCTTCATTACTTCGAGAACATCTTCATAAGCCAGGAAATCGGATATGCGAAACCAGATCCGAGATTCTTCAGTCATGTTCTCTCAGATCTCGATACAGCTCCAGAGAATTGCCTTGTCATAGGAGACAGCGACTCCAGCGACATAAAAGGGGCTATAAACAGCGGCATAGATTCTGTATTCATTTCATTCACAGGAAAGACATCATCGCTTGCCGACCACTCAGTCTCATCGTATCAGGAGCTTCTTTCACTCCTCGATGACTTCAATTAGATCGATATCAAAGATAAGAAGCATATCAGGACCAATCGGTGACGGTGCAGATGCACCATACCCAAGCTTCGGAGGTACCCACAGCCTTATCCTGCCGCCTTCTTTCATCAGACCTACACCTTCGCTGAAGCCAGGTATCGACTCAGCGAGATCGATTACAGTCGGTTCAGGATTCTCATATGTTGAGAAAGCAAGCGTCCCATCCAGAAGCGTAAGCGTGTAATTCACAGCAACGACAGCACTTGGATTCGCTTCTCTGCCCTCCCCCTCCTCGAGCACTTCATACTGCAGTCCGGATGAGGTAGTCACAACACTGCTTCTGCGTCCATTGACAGCAAGGAAATTCTCGCTCTGTTCCTTATTAGCAATACGCTTGGCTTCAAAAGCATCCTGCGCTTCTGCCATCCTTGTTCTCTGGAAATCCGAAAGGATTCCCTGTATCTCCTCATATGTATAGAAACCACTACCGGATGCGGCATCAAGAACACCACGAGCTGTGTAATCATAATCAAGATTGTCGCCATACATCCCAAGAGATGAACCGAGCATATATCCAAAGGCATAACTGAATGCGGCATCAAGGTTGTTATCTGGCCGTGAAAGCGATGAAATATCAGTTTCAGAATCACCCTCTTCAGCCATGCATGAAATCAGCAGACATAGAGATAGGAATACGATAAGAATCCTTTTAACCAAAACTGCCCCTTTCCCTGCCCCGTTAAAGATTTTACACACACGAAAAACGAAACGCAATCAAGATATTAAAACAGAGCCTTCTTTCTCCGCCCATTTCTCCGTATAGAAAGAGAAATAGTCTATATTGCTGAATAATCCGAGGCCTTTCATCACCGCCCACATAAATGATGGAAGTCCGATTACGATAAGATAAAGCACACCTAGCTTCAGGCTCTGTCTCGTATGGCCATACTCATGTGCTATCATCCGGGCATCTGCCGTACGGGGAACAAAGATGAAGAGACCGAGAGAAAGGCCTGATGAATATCTCCATGCCAGAACACGGACATCCCCTATTCTTCTTATAATTTTTCTGTCAGAGAACGGAATGACAAACAGGGAAAGAAGGATCTGCGGCAACTGCCATAAAACACGTATCATCTCTGCAGAAGCCTCCTTGTCAATACAATTCCTATGAATATGGTTATCGCTCCGGAAATAATGAACACTTCCTCTATGCCAAGTAAATCTGAAAGAGGTCCATAAACAATAAGTGATAATGGGAAAACGCCTGAAACAGCTCCATAAATCCCCATTGTCTGCCCTATTCTCGATTTATCAGCACGTTCCTGGATTTCCGAGATGAAAAGCGAGGAGTAAACAGGAGATATGAGTCCGATGCAGAGATTCATCACAAGATAGAGGATAAAGAATCTGCTTATAGGCATCAGAAAGAGCATCAGGCCATAAACCGAAAGGGATATTCCGATTCTCCTTATCCGCGACAAAACGCAAGAAAATAAAGCAGCTGCAGCACCTCCTGCAATCATACCGAGACTGTATGAAGCCTCAGATAATGATAATGCCGCAGGGTTACCGGAAAAGAGACGTTCGACAATAAGAGGTGTAAGCACCGCACCCGGCCCTATTGCAAGCATCGCAAGGAGATGGAAAAAGAGCGGACGTGTGATTCTACTGTCAGATAACACATACCTCACACCAGATACAAATGAATATGAATTTCCTTCTTCGTTCTCTGGAACATGGAGGAACAAGACAACCGCAACTGCAACAAGAGCTGTTAATATATCGAGGATGATTACCGCCTTAAGCCCAGAAGAGGACATCAGGATTCCTGCAAGAACAGGAGATGCGAACATCACCACAGAAGATAACGCGCTACGTATCGCATTGGCTTTCTCAAGAAGCGGGATGGGAACAAAAAACGGTATTGCAGATTCCACGGCAGGTGTCTGGAACCCCGCTGCAGCGGAACGCCCTGCCAGGACAAGAAAATAGAGATACAGGCTATCATGACCTGCTGAGATTACAGAATAGAGAATCAAAGCAAGCGAAGCAGAAACCATATCCGAAAGCATGATAAGAAGTTTTCTATGCCGTTTGTCGATGATATGTCCTGCGATTATCGAGAAAATGATCTGAGGGATATAAGCGGCAATGGAAGCTGCCATAAGAATGGTACCTGATGAATATGAAAGCGTCAGATGCCAGATAATCCCCATCTGAAGAGCAGATGATCCGAGAAGGGATATCATCTGCGGGATAAGGAATATAATCAGCTTAGTCACTGTAAACATTCCCTAAGCTGTCGATTACCGCAATGACAGGGAAATCGGAAATCGTAAGCTTTATGAGAGCCTCCGGACCGAGTTCAGGATATGCTACGGGAATACTTTTCTCTATGCATGATGAATAAAGCGCGCCACAGCCTCCGAACGCCTGAAGATACAGTCCACCATATTCCTTCACGGCATCTATGACGCTCTGGCTTCTCGGGCCTTTTCCAACCATCACCTTCAGCCCTGCTTTTATAAGATAAGGGGAGAACGGATCCATGCGCGCACTTGTCGTAGGCCCTGCCGCACCTATGGCATCTCCCGGTTTCGCAGGAGACGGCCCCATGTAGTAAATCGCATTGCCGGAAAAGGAGAAAGGAAGCTCAGAACCGGAGATGATTGAATCATAAAGCCTCTTATGCACCTGATCGCGACCAACATAAAGCGTTCCGGAGAGAACAACATCATCCCCTGCTCTTATCTCTGAAAGCGCATTATCATCATACGGCAGATGAAGATATCTCAGCATAGAACACCTCCGGGAAATACGATTTCAGCCTTACGCTCAGCCCAACAGCTAACGGAGAGAGCAACCGGAAGTCCCGCGATATGGGTAGCTTCCTCAAGCACATAAACACCCAATGCGGTAGGATATCCACCAAGTCCTCCGGGCCCGATCTCTAGCCTGTCGACCTCTTCCCTTATTCTTTCTCCGAGAGCAATGTATCTTTCATCATCAGATTGAACAAAAAATGCCTTCTTCGCATTGATTGCAGCTCTGTCGAGAGTTCCTCCTATACCTATACCGAGAAAGACTGGAGGGCATGGTTTGCCGCCTGCCTTCTTCATCATCTCAATAACGGCGCTGACAACGCCCTCCTCACCTGCTGTTGGATTAAGCATCATCACGCTGGAACAGTTCTCCGAACCGAATCCCTTGAGAAGGAAGCGCAGGGTCACATCCTTTCCTTCCACTACCTCATAATTAATGAACACTGGAAGATTCGTCTTTGTATTCACTCTTCCGAATACAGGATCAGAGACGATGCTCTTTCTGAAATAACCTTCCTCCGCAGCCGCAGCGGCACCTTCGTTCACGATCTTTTCTATATCTCCGATAGAAGCAGATGAATCCCTGCCTATGGAAGCAAGACACCAGAACGCGCCTGTATCCTGGCATAGCGGCATCTGACGCGCTTCAGCGATATCGATATTCTTCTTTATCGCATTCATCACGCTCTCCGCCTTGCCTCCGGATGGAATGGCACTCATAATGCTGTGCATAGCATCCTCTGGAAGAATTCGTGAAGCTTCAATCAGACTCTCCTTTATCATCTCAGCACTTTTCATAGCAATCACCTTGTCTCGTATCATTCTCAATCATACGCTTTTCCAGATGAGAAAGGAATTTTGATTTATCAGGGAATACCCTTGGCGCGATGAGCCTATGATACGGAGTCTCTGATATAAGACGCTCCACGATGATATCCGGCGAAAGATGACGGAGAAAAAGCTCGGTAGCCTCCAGTGTCCGCTCCTCAGACATAGTGGTTATGACTCCATCAAGGTACTCATCAGCAAGCTCTGTTCCCCCTGTTATATGAAGATTATGTATCTTCACAGCATCCGTTCCGGCCTCATTCAGCAGTTCTGCGCTTCTTATGAAAGAATCCCTGCCTTCGCCAGGAAGTCCGAGTATTATGTGAGTCGATACAAGAATACCATGCCCATGTGCTCTCTTCACCGCATCGAGATAGCAGGCTGTATCATGTCCTCTGTTTATGTAGCGGAGCGTATCATCATCAGCACTCTGAAGTCCGTATTCAACCCAGACATCCATATTCTTCCTGTAAGAAGCGAGAAGCGAGAGGACTTCCTCCGGAACGGCATCCGGTCTGGTGGAAACTATGAACTCATCAAAGTCCATTACAGAAAGCGCCTCATCATAAATACGTCTGAGATTCTCCACGCTGTCATATGTGTTCGTATATGACTGGAAGCAGAGTGCAAAAGATTCGGCCTTGTAGCGTCTTATCAGGAACTCCCGGCCTCTTTCAATCTGTTCGCGCACGGAGACAATCGGCTTCATGATACCGGAAGCGACGTTATCATCATAAGCGGAAAGCCTTCTATACCCGGATTCAGCTTTCCTCTGATAGACGGCAACGGAACCCGTACCATCGCAGAAAGCGCATCCTCCCGATTTATCCGCTCTACGATTGGGACAGGAGAATCCCCCATCGACACCTATCCTGTACAGAGATTTTCCATGTCTCTTCTTCAGATATGATGAATATGTGTTCCAGCGTGTATACATCAGACAAGCCCGACTATGAACGAGATGCGAGGAGTTGCAGAGATATAGAAACCTGCTCCTATCCTGCCGAATGATGTGGATATGCCTGCTCCGATATACCCTCCCACATCGATATTCTCAGAGGAAAGATATGCAAATGGGATAAGATCCCTACCTCTCTGTATATCATCATAATCACCACCGGATATCTCGAAGAATATTCCTGCATCGAGATACGTGGAGAACGGAAGCGGAAGTCTTATGCCTCCGAGCATATAAGCCCAATCGGAAGCAATCTGCCCAAGCTTGGTGACAACATAGTTATCAGAAAGAACATCCGGTCTTCTTATGGTTGCAGCCCCGCCTTCGAATATGAACTTGAAGATATCCGTAGGACCATAGCAGCCATAGAATTCCATCTCAATAGCATAGGATATCGTATCATCAGGGAAATCTCCTCCGAACTGCCCTGTAAGCTGAAGCTCAAATCCATTATCACGACTGTCCGATCCATCGTAATTATCATACACAAGGGAGAATGCTATATACGGATACACAGCATTCCTGAGCCTGAACTCCGTTCCGTCCCTTGCATCGGAAAGGTATGTATATTCGACAGCAAAGATGAAATCAAGACGAAGAGTGCGGATAGGAAGATACCCTAGTCCTCCCTTGAAATAAAGCCCGAGATCATTGCCGAACATGTAGTCCCTCGTACCAGGTATCGAGAGATATGAAAGCTGTCCATACTGTATTCCAAGCGTTCCGTACAGGAATGCGTCCGAAAGGAATGGATATGACAAGCCCACATCGATTGTTATACCTTCATTGATTCTCACGCCATATGTGAGATCAAGACGGTCAGCGATGGATAAATCACCGGACAATGTGAATTTAGGCGTATAGACGAATATCGCGGAATTGTTCTTGCTGCTACCGTCCCATCTCAGCCCTATGCCACCGGAAAGGCCAAGGGAGATGCTTCCTGACATGGAGGGGAAATCAGTGGCTGTCACATATATGACCCCATCAGCTATCTCATAGGTAACGCTCTGCAGGCCTTCGTGCAGCCTGATTGAATCAAGCGTGTCCTCGAAATCCCTTATCGTATAATAATCCATTGTCTTCCCTTCATACTCTTCAAGGGCGGGAATGAATGCTGCAGGGATAGTCTCATCAGCTATCACCCTGTCTATACGAGGCGCGGGAATCGAGCCATAAGGCTCCTTCTCCATATCATCAATCCATGGCTTGAGACGTTTTTCAAGCTCATCGAATACATCCATGTTCTCATCAACAGCCTTCTGGCCTGCCTCAAGGATCTCCTCGGCAGCTCCGAAGCTCAGCGATGAGTAATTTCCTGTTTCAGGTACTATGACCCAATCTGAGTCATCATAATGATTTGCGGTATTGGGTTCTGTAAGATAATCCGAGAACTGACTGAAAGCACCGGAGAGCGTGGACATGTCGTTACGGTTGTCACCATAAATATGAGTGGCATCATTGACATCAACGGCAAGAACGATATCGGCACCAAGATCGCGAGCGATATCAGATGGCATGTTATTCTCAAGCCCACCATCCATTATATAGCTTCCATCTTCAAGCTGTACTGGGGAAAAGATGACAGGAAGCGACATTGAAGCCCTTATCGCATCGAAAAGGGAACCGGATGAGAATACTACCATCCTGTTGTTTGTGATATCAGCACCGATTGCCCTGAATGGTATCGAGAGCTTGTCGAAGTCCTTTATGCTGAGCACCTTCGAGAGATGACGGCGTATGAATCCATTGACATACTGATCATCGATAAGTCCTGCAGAAGCCCCGATTCCGGATGATCCGAATTCCACTGTAAGGAGATTCGTGTCATATCCTGTGAACGGGCTCTGGATAGACTCTGTATCACGCGTCGCGTTGAGGTGGAGGAAATAGCTCATGAGGTCATTGCTCCTCACGACTCTCTCAAGCTCCTCTCCAGAGTAGCCGGCTGCATAGAATCCTCCGACGACAGCGCCCATGCTGGTTCCGAGAACGATATCAGGGACAATACCCCGCCTATCGAGCTCTTTTAGAATCGGTATATGAGCAAGTCCTTTCGCGCCTCCGCCGGAAAGTACCAGTGCGAATTTAGGCCTGAATATTGATGCGGAGAGCATCGACATGGAAAACAGTATGATAGATACGAAAAGGAGAAAACGCTTCATCGCATCACCTCAGAACTTTACCTATCGCATCTTTCCTGCCATTGAGGAACGAAGTTGAATCCATTTCCTTCCTCATCGGAGGCAGGATTCTTGTTATGTATATATACCCATCGGATAACGCGAGCTTAAGCCCCTTCCCCTTCACGAACGCACATAGCGTACCGGGTTCCTCCTGCGGAATATCATGCTCAATGCTGAAAACACTCCCATAGACTCCCGTCAGGTAAACAGGTTCACCGTCAAGAAGCGCATATGCCTTCGGCCATGGATAACATGCTCTGATCTGGGCATGCACTGCAGCGGATGGAGAAGAAAGATCAATACGCCCATCCTCTTTTTTGACAAAGGATGAATACGATGGAGTACCGCTCTGTTCACGGCTTTCCCTGTTCTCATCAAGCAGAACCGGAAGGACAAATGACGGAGCGATTTCCGAAACCTTCTTCGACAGGCTCTCCTCAGTTTCTGTTCCATCAAGAGGAATCTCAATGCTTGAGAAGACATCACCTTCATCAACGCCAAGTCCGATGCGCTGAAGTGTTATTCCTGTCTTCTCGTCGCAGTTTCTTATCGCTTCATATATCGGCGAACAGCCTCTGTAAAGCGGAAGAAGCGAAGGATGGACATTGAATGTATTCTCGAACAGTGACAGGAACTTCGGTCCGAATATCTTGCCATAGCAGAATGACAGAAGCGCATCTGCATTGTATGAAGCTATATGATTTCTTGCCTCTGTCCGTATTGTCTCCGGCTGATAAACCTCAAGCCCAAGCTCCAGCGCCCTTACCTTAACAGGTGGTGCGACGAGCTGCTTTCCTCTCTTTCCGGGAGAATCAGGAGCAGTGAGAACAAGCGAGATAAGCCCTTCCTTATGAAGAGCTTCCATAAGAGGTATAGCTATCTCACCGGTTGCCGCGAAAACAATCTTCATCAGACACGTGCCTTCTGCCTTCTTCTGGCCTTGTTCTTCTTCTCGTAGGATCTGAGAACCTTGTCCCTTTCCCTCTCATCGAGATGGTCGATATACAGCTTTCCATGAAGATGATCGTTCTCATGCTGTATGACACGTGCTAGAAGACCATCCGCCTTAATCGTGAAATGCTTTCCATTGACATCCTGAGCCTGGATTGTCACAGCCATCGGCCTCGTAACATCATGATACACGCCAGGAATGGAAAGACAGCCTTCCTCATAGACACCTGTCTCGATACTGGTTTCAGTAATGACAGGATTGATGAACACAAGAGGCTTCTCCCCTCTTATGTGCACTACGAAGATATTCTGTGAAACACCGACCTGAGGGCCTGCAAGCCCTACGCCATCTGCTTCATCCAGCGTATCGATCATGGCATCGGCAAGCATGCGTATCGCATCACCGAATTCCGTTATATCCTTGCACTCTTCCCTGAGTACATCATCACCAAGTGTATATATATCAAGCATAACCTGATGGTAACGACAGACGTTGCAATTGGCAACAGGCATCAGAGAGAAACGACATCTCCGGAGAGAATCAGATCAGCTTTCTCCATTATCGAGAAAGCCTTGATATATTGCTCCTCAAGGGGAATCCAACGACTTCTGAATACCTCTGCCTTCTCCTTTCCTGAACGCTCCTCAATACGTCTTATCTGATTTTCCTCATCGATATCGAGAAATATGGAGAAATCATAATAATGACCGAATAGCGGATGCAGGCTGTATGCCCCCTCAACAATTACAACAGACTTATCGATAACAACCTGGTCATCGGAATAATCCATTGAGGAACAGTCGAACGGCCTGTAGGAGAAGGGCTTTCCGCTTCTGATGAATGGAAGTACCTCTTCCATGAATCTCTCATAATGCACGTTGCCACCAGGCTCGCTGAGTCTTTCCTCGCTTCTTAAAGATAAAGGAAGGAAGAAATCATCCATATGAACCACGGAGGCATTGAGCTCTTTCGCCAGCATGGATGAAAGAGTAGTCTTTCCGCTTCCGCTCCTTCCATCGATGACAATGACCTTCATTCCGTCAAGACGGGGAAGCAAATGAATCAAGTCGGTCATCTTTTCTCAATGAACCCTGCTTTGAGAAGCACGGAATAGATTATAGGAATGAGTACAAGCTGCATGATGATTGCAGGAAAGCATGACACGAAATAGCTTGATATCCAGAGAGGAAGCGAGTATGAGCCGCGTGCAAAGATCAGCATCCTCGCGATTCCGGCCACAACGCGTCCGAAAAGCATACCCCCGATAAGGCTTGCATATACATTGAACACTGTGCTCTTCGTTTTTATAAGCGATATAAGAAGCCCGGACATGAAGCCATAGCAGCCGAGTTCAACCATCATCTGGGGCAGCATAGGAGCACCAGGCATTCCTGTAAAGAGGAACGAGAGAAGAGGACCGGCAAGTCCACATAATAGCCCGAAAGGCCATGATGTTATTATTCCGCAGAGAAGCACCGGGAGATGCATCGGAGAGAACAGGACACCTCCGTTCGGAATGGCATGAAATATCATCGGCAGTACTACGCAGAGAGCGATGCAAACTGCCGCGGATAATGTCTTTTTCAATGCAGTCATATGATTATCTCCTTTACAAACAATGAAATAAATAATGAGAATATGGAAAATGCAATAAGCATGATTTCATTCTTACCCACAGAAAGGCGGATACGTCTCCGGCTTTTTCCCCCGCTCTGATACCCTCTGGCTTCCATGGCTGTTCCAAGGTTCTCTGCCCGTCTGAACGCGGCAAGGAAGAGAGGGATTATAAGAGGAGCGACTGATAGCGCTCTTGCTTTTGCCTTGCTATTATCTTCCGGAATTACCCCCCTAGCTCTTTCTGAGAGGATTATCTCACGGCTCTCTCCTGCAATAATCGGGATGAGGCTTATCGCTATGGACAGCACTGAAGCCGCTTCATCGACAGGTATATGGAGATATGAAAGAGGATGCAGAAGAGTCCTTATTCCATCTGTTATCGCTATAGGGGTTGAGGAAGCTGTCAGGGCAGCAGATAGGAATACCGCGAAGATCACCCGCAGAACCATGTCAAAGCCAAGCATGATTCCCCTTAACGAGAAAACAATGAACCAGAATGAGAATATCGGATCATCAGAAGGCTGGAAAAATGCATTCATGGCAAAGACTGTGATGAAGAACGCGTTGAACCGCTTCATGCTTCTGAGCGTGTTCATTAAATTCATTTTTCCCATTCTATATACTATGAGGATTACAGCAAATGAAACGATGTAACCAACAATTCCTTCTGAAGTTGCAATCAGGATAAAAAGAAGAATAAAGGAAAGAAGCCTTATCGTATCATCCTGACGATGAAGGAAACTATCGGAGGGAATATAAGAACCAAGCATGTTCATAAGGCCTTCACCCTCCTTATAACCTCGATAAGCGCCTCATCATCCTCCGCCAGCGGTACCTCATAACCACGCTCACTAAGAAGCATTGAAAAACGTTCAGCGTCATTGAAAATACCGCAATCCATACGACTGCCAGTTCCGATGATTCTGCCTTTATCCATCACGACAACAGAGGCTGATTGAGGAATCATCTCATCGTCGTGATTGACCATGACAACGATGCCATCTGATGACACAACCCGGTCTATGACACCATTCACCCTATCTATGGAATGGTTATCGAGTCCGGAATATGGCTCATCGAGAAAGAGTACAGATGGCTTAGAGACGATTACTCCTGCAATCGCGGCGCGCCTTCTCTCTCCACCGGACAAGAAGAATGGTGATATATCCCACTTGGATCTTCCTATTCCCATCATCGAAAGAGCCTCTTCCGCCATTTCCCGTTTCTCGGACTTCGAAAACTTCATACGCTTCAGGGAGAATGAGACATCATCAATTACCGTATCTGCAAAAAGCTGACGCTCAGGATGCTGCATAACAAGGCCGAATGATGATGGAATGCCCTTTATCCTGCTTCCATTCAGAAGCACCGCTCCTGAATCGAGAGCAACAAGTCCTGAGAGAAGCATCAGAAGCGTTGTCTTTCCGCTGCCGCTTCTGCCCGTGATTGCGGTGATTCCGCTCTTTATCTCAAGGGAAACGGGACCAAGCAAGAAGGAATCGAAATGCTTTATGATTCTATCGGCGCTCAGATGCATAACGCCTCCAGAAGCTCATCATCAGACAGAGGTCTCTTATCCAGTCCCAGCTTCTTCGCAATGCGGACAGAAAGAGGAAGCCTGATCGATGTATTCTCAACAGCGTCTGAATAAAGGACATCCGCAGGTTCTCCCTCCGCGATAATCTTTCCTGAATCGAGGACAATCACCCGATCAGAATCAGCAGCTTCCTCTGCCCGATGCGTTACATAGAGAATCAGCTTATCGGAGAAAGCCTTTCTTGTAAGACGAAGCATCTCCGCACGCCCATTCTCATCAAGCATGGAAAATGGTTCATCGAGAATCACGATATCTGGATCAATTGCAAGGATACCGGCAAGGGCTGCCCTCTCCTTCTCACCCCCTGAAAGAAGCTGAGGAATCCTCTTGCGGTAAGAAGAAAGAGAAACCGCGGAAAGGCTTTCCGATACCCGTCTCTCTATCTCATCATCGCCAAAGCCATGATTCTCCGGACCGAATGCAATATCCTCCTCCAGAACCGGAGAGACGAACTGGCTGTCCGGATCCTGGAATACAAACCCGATACGCTTCCTTATTTCAGGGATATTCTTTTCATCCTTTATGGAAAGACCGTCTATGAAGATATCCCCATCGGAGAGAGGCAGCAACGCATCGAGAATCTTCATAAGCGTCGACTTGCCAGAACCATTGGCTCCCAGAACGGAAACAAACATGGCACCTGAAAGCGAAAAGGATACTCCATCCAATATGGGAGTATCGCGATATGAATATGATACATTCTCGGCCTTTATCTCAGGCATCTCTTCTCCAGGATTCTTCTGAATCCGGGGATCTTCATGATCTGTGCAAAAAAGTTTATTGAAAAGTCTTCAGACTATAGAGCGGCTTCTACCGCCTTTATAACGCCATCAATCATAGCAGAAAGAGAGGTATCTGGTACACCCACCACTATGTTATCGCAGAGATTCACAGGGATAAGGATACGTTTTGCCCTCGCCTGACTTACGGAGACAGCCATCTTCGGAGTGACCTCACCATACATGCTATCTGCAATGACAATACCGATAGGACCTATGATGATATCTGCAGAGCGAGCCATCACCGCCACCGGATTCTCCCCAGTTGCCGCATGCAGAGCTCCAGCTTTCAGCATCTCCTTCGTCGCCTGACTATTCGTTCCGGCTGCATTGATGACAGCTTCAGGAAAATGACTCTTAAGTGCCGCGACAACGGCTCTTCC
>JADIMF010000007.1 GCA_017694915.1 Candidatus Ornithospirochaeta stercoravium | reverse complement strand
TCTTTCGGCAAAACCTTGGATGAATGTGACTCCAAGCCGCATGTATCCCGGCATCCGATAACCACCATAGTATCCGATACTGGCTCCGATGGATGTTGTTATTCCGCGCTCTTCTTCGTGTACCTTCTCCGACGTGTAGCCAGCAATGGCAAGGCTCTCCATGAAGCTGTCGCCAGCCTCCGAGGCATTCAGGATGGCAGCCGAGATAATGACAAGGACAATCAGAAACAGTTTTCTCATGCTCACACTATAAGCATACTTTCCATACAAAGCAAAACCCTCCCGATTGGCTTAACCAACCTGGAGGGTTCACTATTCAAATAAACACTGTCGATCAGTTCATCAGTATATCGAGATCGATCTCGGCCATGATTGAAGGCATCGAGCAACCCCAGGACTCAAGAACCTGAGGATGTGTCTCACCGAATATACCGGCTATCTTTCCGTTATATACGATGTATGCAGCACGTCCTGGTATGAATCTCGGGTCATCCTTGACCTCAGAGAGCGTGTATTCCTTATTGAGGTAATACATCAGCGTGTTGATATAGGATGCGGCATCATTGTATCCGATAGCGGCATTGGATGAGAAAATACCGAGGCTGTCCTTCGTTCTCGTTCCGCTGTTATCAGAAGGATCCTTAACCGTCACCTTTCCGATTTCAAAGATGTTGTGAGGATATACCGCATGCCCTGATACAGACTCGCTCTCAAGCAGACACGGGAGAACAGATGGCCTTATAACCTCATAATTCTCGCTCATCGGATTTGCGATGAATACCGCATCGTCAGCTGTGATGTGCATGTTGTCGATGTATTCCTTCTTGGATCCAAGGTAGTTATACATCATCTCCTGGAAGCCGAGACCGACAAGGATTCCTTTCACCTTCCTGGAGAATTCCTCTACAGGTGAGAGACGTCCGATCGTGAAATCAGCGGGCATGACAGGCTCGAACAATGAAAGGCCATGACCGATCATTATATCCTCTACGACATCAACTGCATGCAGATAATCATTCCTGTACTCAGGAACTTCCGCATAGATCATACCGTCTTCAGCGATGGCATACACGCCCATCTTCTTAAGAGCCTCAATGCATTCTGCCTCAGAAAGCTCAAGACCGAGCTTCTTATGAACAAGCTCGACAGGAGCTGCCATTGGCTTCTGGAAGTAATACGGAACCGTAATCTCCCTGCCGTATGGAGTATCTTTTGCGAATCTTGCCTTGACAGGGAGAATCTCGAAGCCCATATCAGCCATATCGCATGCGAGGATGGATACAGCAAGCAGGAGGTCATCGAGTATAGGTCCTGAAACCTCGATGAAGAAATCAGAATCGCCTACTTCTACAGCTCCGATACGTGCGCTGTTGATGACAGGAGGGAACGAAAGCGTATCACCATTATCATCATAAAGATACGGGAATTTCGGGAACGATGATACTATGTGCCCATACTCCCTTCCCTTCGGATGCTCCGTGCAGATTTCACGAAGCGAAAGCTCCTTATCCATTCCAAGCGGGACGAAACGAGTATTATCAGGATCGACTGCTGCGTAATGCACAGGATACTTTATAAGATCCGAGCGGTAGATACCCATAGCAATCGTCTTTCTCTTACGTCCGAAATTCGTGCAGAGCTTCTCCTGACTCTGGATGAGATTCACCAGAAGCTCATCATCGACAGTCTTTCCGCGAGCAGCAAATCCGATGGAATAATCCCTTATTCCGATTGCGCTCTCATCATCGATGACAATTCTTCCCTCACTATCTCTTTCATCATCCTTCGTGGAGAAGAAATCATAGTAAGGAATCTCACCAGTCTCATAGCACTTCAGTGCACGTGCAACACCTGCTGCAGACCAGAGATCAGGACGGTTGGTATCATTGAGCTCAATCTTGATGACGTGATTCTCCTCATCGTGTCCATCAAGCTCTGCCTTAGCAACCGGGAAGATATCAACAAGCTCGGAATCCGTCATTCTCTTTCCAAGAAGAGAGAAGAAGATATTCTCAGGAACTTCAATCTTTGGCATATCAGTTACCCCTCCTTGTTCTTACGCTCTCGATATCCGGAGTGAAGAGCTCTCTAAGGTCATTGAGACCAAGGTGCATAAGCGCCATTCTGTCGATTCCAAGGCCCCATGCGAGAACCGGAACGTCGATTCCAAGCGGCTCTGTTACCTCTGGGCGGAAAATACCGGAACCACCAAGCTCGAACCATCCGAGAACAGGGTGCTTGATATGAACCTCAATGGAAGGCTCCGTGAATGGGAAGTAACCCGGAACATACTTGACTTCCTCAGCTCCCGCAATCTCCTCTGCGAACATCTTCAGAAGACCGAGAAGGTTTCTGAGATTGACATCCTTACCGAGAACGATACCCTCAGTCTGATAGAAATCAGCACCATGTGTTGCATCAACCTGATCGTATCTGAAGCAACGGACAACTCCGAAGTACTTTCCAGGAACCTTCGCATTGGTAAGCTGATGAGCTGAAAGCACCGTGCCCTGGCTTCTCAGGACCTGGCGTCTTGTGAATTCGTGATCGAAGGTATAACCCCATCCACGAGATCCCGTGTTCCAGCCATTCTCATGAGTTGCGGCAACCTGGGAAAGCCATGGCTCCTCAATCTCCTTTGCATGCACAGGATCCTTTACATAGTAAACATCATGGATATCGCGGGCAGAATGGAACTGCGGCATGAAAAGAGCATCGCCGTTCCAGAACTCGTTCTCTACAAGCGGTCCATCGAATTCCTCGAAACCGAGAGCGATAAGCTTATCCTTAACCCACTGGAGATACTCTGAATATGCGTTTCTCCTTCCAGGGATAAGGCGGGATGTCGGAGCATTGATACCGTATGGGCGGAATGTTCCGTTCTTCCACGAACCTGTCTGGATCATCTGAGGTGTGAGGATTCCGAACTCCTCTCCTGTGATATTTGCTTCAAGAAGTGCTTTCTTCGCCTCATCACCGAGTGCTGTAAGGTGATAAACAGCATCCTCACGCTCAACAATCCTGAACGGAGATGATGCCGCGCCTCTCTTCTTTGCAAGAGCGGAAATAGCCTTCTTCTCAGCATCGCTGAGTGTTGATTCATCAAGTGAATGCTCCGTCTTTGCCCTGTCAAGAAGTGAACGCTGTACAGCAACTTCCTCTGGAAGTTCTGCCTTTATGATCTCAGCTTTCCTTTCATCATTGAGCTTTGCGCTTCCCTTTGATGAAAGAAGGCCGAATGCTGATCCTACATCGCTTTTCTCAAGTCCGAGAGCTTCTGCAATCTCTGGCATAGCATGAGGTCCCTTCTCTGAAAGGAAGCGGAAGATTCTCTCAACAGGCATGCCTTCATTGCACTGCGCCTCTCCAGTCTCCGTGAGTTCATAGAGAGTTCTCTTTGTTCTCGAGACCTCCTCCATAAGCCCCTTTGCCATGAGCCAGGAGAATGCCTGATTACACTGTCCTACCTTATATCCAAGCTCGCTTATGATGCGCTCAGGAGTGATATCCTCATTCTGGGATACATGCCTTAAAAGCTTCACCTCAAGCGGATGCAGGTTCTTCACATCGATATCCATTATCAAATCTCCTTGGAATACGAGTCGCAATTATATAGATATAAACGGAAAAATCAAAGGCTGGGACAGCATAGTGCGGAATATTACCGCACGATCTGCCAAATCTTATTTCAGCTTCGCGCTATACCAAGTGCCTTTATTCGCACCATGCTTTTCTATAATTCCACGGTCAGCAAGTCTTCTGAGGATTCCTTTAATGGTATTCGGTGTGATATCCGGAAGATTCCGACAGATCTCAGAAATACTCAGTCCACCATTTGCTTTCAGAAGAGCAACAACGGACTCTTCTTTCATATTCAGCGAGGTAGATGACGTATATGCAGATATTTTCTTCTCGAGATTATCAGCCTGCGATTTCAGAATTCCCAGGAAATATCCTAGCCAGGGGGAATAATCCGCTTTACCCGATGAGAATGAGAGCTGGGTTCTTCTAAGTGCCTGATAATATGTGCTTTTGCTCTCCTCTATTATCTTCTCAAGAGAATAATATGGAACATATTCATACCCGGCTTTAAGAAGAAGCAGCATGGTAAGAAGTCTGGACATTCTTCCATTCCCATCCTGGAAAGGATGAATTGCAAGAAAATGAACAATGAACAAGCCTATAGATATGACAGGATCAAATGTCTTATCAAGAAGAAGTTCATTAGTCTCCTTTACAAGCTCCTGCATCAATGTCGGAGTTTCATATGGCTCTGCCGTACGGAATACAATTCCGACTTCATGTTCCTCTTTATCAAATGCGGCAACAGAATTTGCAAGAGCCTTATATTCTCCTCGATGCCGCTCATCCTTTGTCGTGTATTTCAGCAGAATCGAATGAAGCTGTTTAATATAATTCTCTGTCAACGGGATATCATTGTAATTTCTCTGTATGATATTCAGTGCGTCAGAATACCCCGCAACCTCCTCTTCATCACGGCTTCTGAATGATTTCGTAGACAACCCTGAAAGAAGCTTCTCTACCTCCCCATCTGATAAGGTATTGCCCTCGATTCTATTCGAAGAACCAATACTCTCAAAAGCTCCAAGACTCCGCATTGATTCAAGCTTTGCCCTTCCCAGAGCTTCAGCCTTTGACTGCCATTGCATTTTGTATGCATTGACATATGACAAGTCAGTCATTATCTGCATCGTGAAACTCAGATCTTTCAGAAAGAATATACCCATAACCAAATGATGATATAACCTTCGATAAATTACAATAAGTTTTGATAAATCACGATAAATCACGATAAATCACAATATATCACGATAAATTGCGATAAATAATCAAAAAGAAGGAATCAAAGAGAAAGCATCTCTTCCGCTGCTCTTCTGATTCTTTCATCGGAAGGCAGAACAGCCATCTCAAGGGCACGGGGAACAGGAAGAGGCATCCTCTCAGATGAAAGAATCCTGACGTTTCCTGGTTTATACACGCTGCAGGATGAAAGAACTCTGAGAACGCTTTCCCCGACACTTCCTATGAGAGGCGTATCCTGCACGATAAGCGCGTTATTTATTGCTATGAATTCATATGAAAGCGTTTCTTCATCAAGTGGGGAGATTGTTGCAAGATCAATGAATGTTATTTCATCCCTGAGATCCTCAAGAATCTGCATCGTTCTTCTGAAAGGACGCGAATAACCGATGACAAGAAGTTTGGCACCACCCCTGTGGACAATAGCCTTCCCTATTGGAAGGAATGCATCCTCGTCTCCTGTGTCAGATACATCGTTATAAAGCGCCTTATGCTCGAAGAAGAGAACTGGATTATTCATCCTTGCTGCACTCTTCAGAAGCGCTTTCGCAGAGTATGAATCAGAAGGAGCGACGACGAATAATCCCGGAATCGACAGGAACATCGTCTCAAGACACTGGGTATGCTGAGCTCCATGTCCAGTTCCGCCTCCTATGGGAGTACGGTAGATCATCGGACACTTCAGCTGTCCTGCGGACATGAAATGAAGCTTAGCGGCATGATTGATAATCGCATCTGAGGAGAGCGTGGAGAAATCGCCATACATGACTTCCACTATAGGAAGCTTTCCCATAGCGGCAGCTCCCACCGCCATTCCCGTAAAGGCCTCTTCCGAAACCGGTGTCTCCAGCACTCTTCCGGGGAATTCTCGATAGAGATCCCCTGTGACACCGAAACAGCCTCCGTATTTTCCTATATCCTCACCCATGATGAATGAACCGGAATCATAGGAGAGAATATCATGGAGGGCCTCTCTTACAGCTTCACGATAACTTGCTTTGTGGAGCGTCTTTCCTTCTCTTTTGATTGTTTCATATGGTGCATATACAAGCGATGAAAGCTCCTCATAGGACAGCCTTTCATCCGCTGTCTTCAATGAATGCTCAAGCGCGTCCGAAACTCTTTTTCTCGCCTCAGTCTCTGTTTCACGGATGGAATCGGGAGAGAAGCCATTATCAAGAAGGAAGCTTCTGAACCTGGCAATGGGATCCTTCGCTTTCCAATCCTTCTCCTCTGCTTCCGTCCTGTAGAGACGCTTATCAGACCGGCTGTGGCCGCACATCCTGTATGTCTCTGCTTCTATGAAATACGGCCTTTTCTCTCTTACGATTTTCTCCCTTGCCTTCTTCACAGCCTCATAGACAGCAAGGACATCATTACCATCGATTCTCTCAGATTCTATTGAGAAGCCATCTGCTCTTTTATATATACTGTCTGTTGCTATCATCCGGTCCGATGATGCAGACATCCCATAGTGATTATTCTCAAGAACGAAAAGAAGAGGCAGATTCCATATCGATGCCAGGTTCATCATCTCATAAAGAGTGCCCCTGGAAGATGCTCCATCTCCGAATATGGCGACGGAAATCGAATCAGAATCATCAAGCTTCTCTGCAAGCGCTATTCCGCCAGCAATGCTTATACCGGAACCGACGACAGCTGAAGAACCGAAATCATGGGTATTCACATCTGTCATATGCATCGATCCCCCGATACCACCGCAAAGCCCATGGCGTGAACCGAGCATCTCGGAGAACATGGCACAGAGATCGGAGCCCCTTGATGTATTGTAACCGTGGCATCTATGAGTCGGGACTATCCAGTCTGTATCGGAAAGCGCCGCAGAAACTCCCGCATGCACTCCCTCCTGTCCGATTGACAGATGATACGTTCCATATATTCTTCCCTCTTTTCCCAGATTATCGACAGTTTCTTCGAAATACCGGGAAACAAGCATGGAAGAATACAATGAAAGATAATCCATATTATGCCTCAGGGGATATATATACACCATCGATATAACCAATGTACATATCATGCCAGTCCTGCTGTGGATAAAGCTTCAGGACGGAGGAGTCGAGGATCTGCTTCTCATCGATAAGCGTCTTCGAGGCTTTCCTGCATGAAAACACCAGATTGGCTTCCTCGAAAGTGACCGTTCCATCGACTTCAACAGGCGTAA
>JADIMF010000076.1 GCA_017694915.1 Candidatus Ornithospirochaeta stercoravium | reverse complement strand
TGATATTATTCACCTAGTCTTTCCTCGTCAATCGGATGCATGAATATATTGCATGCTAATTCATGATATAACAGTAAATTAGGTTCTGAAAAATGAAACCTTGTTCCGTTTTTGACAAAAGAATCCCGGGTTTTGGGCCCGGGAAAGGGATTGATGCTCCTATATGTCATGCCAGAAGGCTATAGGACTATTCATGAAATCGAATCAGCTTTGTATCCAGCTTCCTCGATTTTCCTCTTTATTACGACATCATCGATTGTCCTGTCGCATCTCACTTCAGCCGTGCCAGATTTGAAGTCGACACTGGCAGAAGCACCATCTATGCTGTCTATTGCTCGCTTGACTGTCTCTGCACAGTTATCGCAATGCATGCCCGATATCCTGATTCTCTTCACGGAGATAACAGGTCCATCGAGCCTTTTCTCCCCTGTTTTATAAAGTGCTGAAGATCCTCCACAGCAGGCACCTTCGCCTCTGAAGTGCTTCACGCTTCCCTTGAGAGCGAAGAAAAGAAGCACTATGACAATCAGGATAATAATCGCATCCACCATTTTATTTTCTCCTCATCTTCTTAATGGCCCTTGCCGCAAGGTATATACCTACACCTATGAAATAGATGATTATGAACGCGGCAAAGGCATAGAACATCGAGGTTTTCGAATCACCCATTCTGCTTTTCCTCGACTGCTTTCCGTATCAGTGAATCGATGGCGGAGGCAGAGCAGCCACTGCAGCCAGTGCAGTTACCACCGCATGAGCAACCGGCTCCGCCTCTTTTCTTCTTTCTCATGATTCCTCTGATTACGAAAACCGAATACAGAAGAATCAGAGCAAGTATCACGATATCTGCCATATCAGGAAGCTGCCTCCAGGGATCTCTTTGAGAACACCTTCTGGTTCTTATACGGATCCGGACGGAACAGCATGTAGAGCATGAATGCAAGAAGCACGATTGCCACTGCGCTTCCGATTCCGAAACCAGAACCCATGAAGAGCATTCCCAGCTGATAGACGATGAGAGTGACGGCATATGCGAAGATATTCTGGAAGGCTATGGCGAACCAGAACCACTTCCTCGACTGAAGCTGCTGTGCCATTGTAGCGATAGCTGCAAGACAAGGCGAATCCAGAAGGTTGAACATAAGGAAGCAGAATGCAGCAAGACCTGTCGGGAACCATGACCCGATTACAGAAGCGACTGCAACAGTATCCTCTGCTGATTCCTCAGCGACATTCGCAAGAACTCCCATCGTAGAGACTATAGCCTCTTTTGCCGTGAATCCTGAAAGAGATGCGGCAACTGGCTGCCACTCTCCGAATCCGAGAGGTGCAAATATAGGAGCGATGACTCCTCCGACTGCAGCAAGAAGGCTGTCAGAGCTGTCTTCTACCATTCCGAATCCATCAGGTCCGAATCCGAATCCTGAAAGGAACCACATGACGACACATGCAAGGAAGAGAATGGTACCAGCCTTGATAATGAAGCCTTTGAGGCGTTCCCATACATGAAGAAGAACAGTTTTTGCCGATGGGATGTGGTAAGCAGGAAGCTCCATTACAAACGGCGCGGGCTTTCCGGAGAACGGCTTTGTCTTCTTAAGCATGATCGCGGAAACGAGAACAGCCGCGATACCAACGAAATACATCACGGGAGCAACCCATGCAGATGGCTCATAACCTGTTACAGCACCTGCGATTACACCTGCCATAAGCGCAATAACAGGAAGCTTTGCGCCGCATGGAACGAATGTTGCTGTCATGATTGTAAGACGCCTGTCGTTATCCTGCTCGATAGTTCTCGATGCCATGATACCCGGAATTCCGCATCCTGATGATATCAGGAGAGGAATGAAGCTCTTTCCGGAAAGACCGAAATGACGGAAGATCCTGTCCATGACGAATGCGATACGAACCATGTAGCCGCAATCCTCGAGAATCGAGAGGAACAGGAAGAGTATCGCCATCTGCGGAACGAATCCGAGAACCGCGACAAGACCTCCGACGATTCCGTCGACAACAAGACTTGTCACCATATCCCCTGCTCCGATTGCTCCTAACAGCGATGTAAAAATTCCAGCAACCCATCCACCGAACGTATCATTCGTCCAGTCTGTTACCCATGTACCGACAGTAGTTACGGAAATGTAATAGACGATGAACATAACCGCAATAAAGATAGGAATACCAAGAATACGGTTCGTGACTACCCTGTCGATTCTGTCAGATACAGACTCTTTCGCACCTTTCTTCTGAACAGTCGTCTTAACGATTTTCTGAATGTATTTATAGCGCTCATCTGTGATGATTGATTCCATCGAATCATCATGAATGCTCTCTATCGATGCTCTTGTCTCCTGACTTACCTTCCTTGCTTCTGCAGAAAGCGAAAGCTCGTTCATCACCTTCTCATCATTCTCGAGAACCTTAACCGCATACCATCTTCGCTTCTGTTCGCTTATCGATGGAAGGTTTTCCGAGATTTCAGAAACTGCTGTCTCTATCTCTTTCGAGAATATCTCACCAGGTTTCTTAATCTCCTTCTTCATAGCTGTCTTGACCGCTGTATCAACAACTTCTCCAAGTCCTGTCTTCTTGAGTGCTGAAGTCTCCACAACAGGACACCCGAGGAGCATCGAAAGCCTGGAAGTATCGATCCTGAGACCGCGTTTTTCAAGGAGGTCTGCCATATTGAGCGCTATCACGACAGGAACACCTGTCTCGATAAGCTGTGTCGTGAGATAAAGATTTCTCTCAATATTAGTCGCATCTACAAGATCGATGATTACATCAGGGTTCTCCTTAAGGATGTAATCACGGCTGACGACTTCCTCAAGTGTATACGGAGAAAGGGAATATATTCCCGGGAGGTCCGTAACGATTATCTCTCCGTGCTTCTTGTCACGGAGTTTGCCTTCCTTTTTCTCGACAGTTACACCAGGCCAGTTTCCGACATACTGATTCGCACCAGTGAGCGCGTTGAACATCGTAGTCTTTCCACAGTTCGGGTTACCTGCAAGTGCAATTCTTATGCTCATACAATCCTCACTTCACAATGACGCACGAAGCATCGTTCTTTCTGACACTCAGCTCATAACCGCGAACGGTTATCTCAACAGGATCTCCAAGAGGTGCAACCTTACGGATGTATAGTTCTGTACCCTTTGTTATTCCCATATCCATGATGCGGCGTTTATACGCACCATCTCCCTCAATCTTCTGCACTATCACAGTGCTTCCGACCTGAGCTTCTCCTAGAGTCATATATCCTCCCATAGAAACAGCCTCACACATAGATGTGAGAAGCCATCTCCTTATTCAGTGCAATGCGTGAATCGAGGACGCCGACTATGACATCCCCTCCGATATCAGAAAGGACCTTCACTTCCCTTCCCTCTATGAATCCGAGATTCTGAAGATATCTTCTGATATCCCCCGACCCGCTTATCCTGGCGATTTTTCCTGAATTTCCGCTTGAAAGCAGTGACAGTGGCATCAATTCTCCTCCAAATAAAGTAGCTTTCGCTAACCATGGTTACTGTACGCTAATTAAAGTTAGCAGTCAACAACTAGGGCGTAAATACTTCCAGATTTTCTTTGAGAATTCAGAAATCAAGTGTTAGACTGTGTATGCGTTAAAAATGAAGGGGTTCAGATTAAGCTTAAAGGTGGTGCTATGCCAAAAATTAACTATGACAGGACTCGGGAGCTTCTTGGGATTCTGAGGAACTTCAGGCTTCTTGATGATACGTTCTTCTCGCAGTGCTTCGATGGAAGCAACGAGTGTATGGAGCTTATCCTCCGCATTATCCTTGATATCCCGGATCTCAAAGTGCTGAAGACGAACACGCAGAAGAATGTGAAGAATCTCATGCTCCATGAGGCAAGACTCGATGCTTATGCGGAGGACAGCAAAGGCAACGCATATGATATCGAGGTACAGCGCTCAGATGCCGGAGCAGAGAAACGCAGAGCGAGGTTCTACAGCAGCATGCAAGATTCGAAGATACTCGGAAAAGGCAGAAGATACAGAAATCTTCCTGACTCATATGTCATCTTCATCACAGAAAATGATGTCATGAGGCTTGGAGATTCCGTCTACAGGATAGAACGCTGTATAATGAATAACGGAAAGGAATTCAGCGATGGCTCGCATATAGTTTATGTTAACGGGTCATATAGAGATGATTCATCTCCGATAGGCAGGTTGATGCATGATTTCGCATGCAGAAAACCGGAGGAGATGCATTACAAAGTGCTTGTTAATAAAGTAAGATACTACAAGGAAAGCAAGGAGGGTGTTGATACGATGTGCAAGGCAATGGAAAACCTGGTGAGAAAAGAGAGAGCTGAGGGTAAAGCCGAGGAAAAGAAGGAAAGGATCCTCAGGCTGCTTTTAGATGGTACTCTTCCTGTGCAGAAGATTGCATCAATCTATGATCTGCAGATTGAGGATGTAGAAAAGATTCAGAGAGAATATCTGAACAAGAGATAAGCCATCGAACCCCTTCATTCTGCATCCCTCTTCCTGAGGGATGTTGCTTTTCTAACTGCCTTTTCCATCTCGAATGCAAAAGCCTGAAGAGATGCATTACAAAGTGCTTGCTGATAAAGTAAGATATTACAAGGAAAGCAAGGAGGGTGTTGATACGATGTGCAAGGCAATGGAAAACCTGGTTGAAAAATACGGAAAGCAATATAAAGCCGAAGGTAGAGCTGAGGGCAAAGCCGAGGAAAAGAAGGAAAGGATCCTCAGGCTGCTTTTAGATGGTACTCTTCCTGTGCAGAAGATTGCATCAATCTATGATCTGCAGATTGAGGATGTTGAGAAGATTCAGAGAGAATATCTGAACAAGAGATAAGCCATCGAACCCCTTCATTCCGCATCCCTCTTCCCGAGGGATGTTATTTTTCACCTTTCGAGATTGATAATGAGAAATTCATTTTCCTTTCAGAAAACGTACAGCTTATGTATAATAGCCCCTATGAACATGCATGAATCAGGTGAGATGTATCTGGAAACGATTCTCCGTCTTTCAGAGAAAAGAAAAATAGTCAGATCAATAGATGTTGCAGAAGCTATGGGATATTCAAAACCTTCAATAAGCCGTGCGATGAAGAATCTCAGGGAAGATGGATACATTGAGATAGATCCTATTACCGGTCATATTACACTACTGAAAAAAGGAAAATCCGTTGCGGATAAAATCTATGAGAGGCATAAGGTGCTTTCACAATGCCTCGAGCTTTTGGGCGTATCTCCTGAAACTGCTGAAGATGATGCATGCAGGATTGAGCATGTCATTTCAGAAGAGACATTCAATGCACTGAAAAAACATATAGAGAAATACGGGAATGACTAAGATGAGTCAACGACCTTCAGGACAAGCCTGAAGGCTTGGGCGTGAGCGTTTTATCCACAGATTACGTTTCCGGTTTACCTGTGGCACCCCATCCATACGGCTGATTGACTGCAGCCTGCCCGGATTGCATGACCCGGGTGATGTAGTTGTCGCGGATGTTGATGGCGGCATTCGTGTCGGCATGCATTCTGCTGCCGCAATGCCTGCATGTGTATCTGTTTCCCTTCCT
>JADIMF010000075.1 GCA_017694915.1 Candidatus Ornithospirochaeta stercoravium | reverse complement strand
TTCTCCTTTTGCTGTGAGAATCATTTCTCCTTCTGTCACATGAACGGTGCCATTATCCTGTTTGTAATCAGTGAATGTTACAACAATGTATACTTTGTTTGGAATGTCAGCAGATTTTGCTGCAGGCAAATTTGTTTTGGCTGCACGTCTTGCTGAGTACAGTGTTGTATCGCTTGGATCTGATAAGCTCCATCTAGCATCGAGACCATCGATGCTGTTATCGATAAGATCCTGCTTGATATCATTATTCAATTGCTGAAGATCCAATTTGCTCGCAACAACTTGTGCTGTAATATTTTCCTGTCCAGATGTATCTGGCGTTGGAATTGGAATGAGATATGTTGGACGACAAGCAACGATGGAAAAAAGTATCAGAAGAATGCTGAATACCATGATTCCTTTATTCCTCATATTTCCTCCTGGTGACATGACAAAATACACCCATAAGGGTGCTACAATTCATGCCGATAATGAAATAATTGTTTATGAGATAAAAAATTGCCCCCCCCGAAAGTGGTTCTCCGGAAGGAGCCGTGTTATATTCATGGCTATTTCAAAATTGGACAATTTTCTTACCTCTGAACGTTAAAATGCTGGCAGTCTTGTATTGGTCTGTCAAGATAAATAAGGCAAAGAAAGGAAAAGAATTTAGCTGATAGTTTTCCCTCGCTTTGCTGATGTTGTATCATCATGGTATGAATGTTAAAGAAGAGATAGACAAGCTCACCGCGGAGCTGAAGATATATCAGGATAAATATTATAAAGAGGGTGTCTCGCTCATCTCAGATAACGAGTATGACAGGCTTACAGATCGTCTTATCGAACTGGAAACCGAGCATCCAGAGCTTCAGCATCCCGATTCCCCGACAAAGCGTGTAGGTTCGGACCTCACCAATGATTTTCCTGAGGTGAGGCATACGATTCCGGTGCTTTCTCTTGATAAAGCCTATTCCGATGAAGCTGTTCTCTCCTTCTTCTCGAAGTCAATCGATAAGGAAGGCGGAGCGCTATCCTTTGCCGCGGAGGAGAAGATCGATGGTATTTCCATGGTTCTATATTATGAAAAGGGAATACTTCAGAGAGCTGTAACGAGAGGAAATGGTGAGATAGGAAACGATGTGACTCCGAATATAATGACGATGCCCTCCGTTCCTCTGTCTCTTTCAGAGCCGATTGATATCGCGGTTCGTGGAGAGGTCTATCTCAATAAAGCCGACTTTGAACGTCTCAACAATGAGGAACCGGATGAGTCCAGGAAAGCGGCGAATCCCAGAAATCTGGCAGCTGGAACGGTGAGACGCCAGAAAAGCAGCGAGGCGGGAAGGGTTCCTCTCACGATTTTCTGTTACGAGGGATTCTGGAGCGACAAGACAGAGACACCTCCCGATCATCTTCATATCCTTTCCAAGCTCAAGGCGCTGGGTTTCCGTACAAATCCCCATTTCGCTTTTTTCGCGTCTTCAAAGAAAGAAGCCGAAGAAAAGCTCAGTGAGGCAGGACTTGAAGGTGAGGCTTATTCATTCGATGAGATTGATGCATTCATAAAGAAAAAGACAGCGGAGAGGAAGAATCTTCCGTATGAGATAGATGGTCTTGTCTTCAAGATCAACGAATTGGATGTGAGGGAGAGCTTTGGATATACGGAGCATCATCCCAGGTGGGCAATCGCATACAAGTTCGAAGCACCTCAGGCTGAGGCTAAGCTTCTTGGTATAACGGTGCAGGTAGGGCGTACCGGACGTATCACGCCTGTTGCCGAGATAACCCCCACAAAGCTCGGCGGTTCAACAATACGGAGGGCGACACTGCATAACCAGGAATATATTGAAGAGCTTGAGCTGGCTATCGGAGATACTGTCTCCATCTCAAAGCGAGGTGATGTCATCCCTGCTGTGGAGAGCGTCATTGAGAAAAACGAGGAAGGTCATACCACTTTCGTTCTCCCCCCGGACTGCCCTTGCTGTCATACCCCGATAATTCAGGTCGGAGGCCTTCAGTATTGTCCTGAGTATACCTGTCCGGATCAGGTGAAGGGCAGAATCGCGTATTTCGCATCCGCTGATGAGATGGATATAGAGTCACTTGGGCCTAAGACCGTCGGAGATCTTTATGATGCGGGAATCCTCAGAAGCATAGAGGATATCTACACCGCTGATTACAATCAGGCGGCTTCTCTTCCAGGCTTCGGCGAAAAGAGTATCAGCGCAATAGAAAACGGGGTGAAGGAAAGTCTTTCTAGACCGTTCGTAACCGTCCTGTCCGCTCTGGGAGTTGCTGAAATCGGAAAGAAGAGCGCGGAAATTCTTGTTAAGAACGGATTCGATTCAATCGACAAGATCATCGCCGCATCCGATGCAGGTGATCCATCCGTTTTCTCTTCGATTTCCGGATTCGGAGAGCTCACTGGACAGAGAATCATCGAGGCTTTCCGCTCAAAACCTCTTAGAGAAACAATTGAGGGACTGAGAAAAGCCGGGGTGCATCTTGATGCCACTATGGACAAGAAAGACGAAGACGAGGATCTTGAACAGATATTCTCCGGTGAGGTGTGGTGCATTACCGGTTCCTTCCGCAATTTCAATCCACGTTCGAAAGCACTGAAGGAGATAGAGAAGAGAGGAGGGCGTACAGTTTCTTCGGTGACTGGAAAAACCACGCATCTTCTCGCAGGAACTGGCGGTGGATCCAAAGCCGCGGATGCCGAGCGTCTTGGCGTGAAAATCGTGGACGAGGATGAATTTCTACGCATGATCGGCATGGAAGATGAGAAGGATGAAGCTGACGAGAACGGACAGCTCAGATTATTCTAGATGACCAAATGGATATAATCGGATATAAGGATAGATATGAACAGACTTGCTGAGGAACTCAATCAGACGCTGTCGGATTCGATAGCATATGGTTTCCTGTCACCGCTTGGCAGGAGAATGTATTTCCCGAAGGGTATCGTCGCACAGAGCGATGAGGCTAAGGAAAAGGCAAAGAAATATAACGCAACCGTTGGTCTTGCTACCAGCAAGGGCGAACCTTTCTACCTTCAGGATATCTATTCAGCTTTCAAGGAAGGTGTTTTCAAGCCTTCTCAGATTTTCAATTATGCACCAGGTGGTGGCGATAAGACTCTTCGTGCGCTCTGGCGCGACAGCATGGTGGAGAAGAATCCCCATCTGAAGGGTAAGAAGATGTCGCTTCCTATCGTGACATCCGGTCTGACTCATGCGATAAGCCTTACGGCTCAGCTCTTTGTTTCCGAAGGAGACAGTGTTGTATGCCCCGATCTCTTCTGGGATAACTACGATTTGATCTTCTCCGATCTTATCGGAGCGAAGCCAGTGCTTTTCCCGTTCTATGGAGAGCACGGTGGATTTAACACCGAAGGAATGAAGAAGGCGCTTCTTTGTGTTGATTCAGAGTATGTACGCATCATCCTTAACTTCCCGAATAATCCTACAGGATATACTCCGTCGAAGAAGGAAGCTGAGGCGATGGTGAAGGCTCTTACAGAGGTCGCTGATAGCGGAAAGAAGATACTTGTTCTTTCAGACGATGCATATTTCGGTCTTTTCTTCGAGGATGAGACTGAGAAGGAATCGCTTTTCGCATACCTTGCGGATGCACACGAGAATATCTTTGCCGTAAAAGGCGATGCCGCAACGAAGGAAGAGATGGTATGGGGATTCAGGATTGGATTCCTTACATATGCTTCTAAGGGCTTTACCGATGCACATATCGATGCTCTCACGAAGAAGACTCTCGGAATGATCAGATGCACGGTTTCCAACTGCGATCGTCCTGGTCAGTCTCTCGTCGTGAATGCAATGCAGAAGCCTCTGCATTACGATGAGGACAAGGCAAGAGTATTCAATGCCATGAAAGAGCGCTATGAGATTGTAAGGAATGCGGTGGCTCGTCATAAGGATGAGAAGGTTATCACACCATACGCATTCAACTCGGGATACTTCATGGCGTTCAGCACGAATGGCAGGGATGCCGAGGAGCTGAGACTTCATCTCTTAGATAAATATCAGATAGGTGCTATAAATATTATGGGCCACACCCTTCGTCTTGCATACTGCTCCGTTGAACCGGAAGGGCTGGATGAGGTTGTGGATACCATTTACAAGGCGGCGGAGGAGATATGGAGCTGAGCACGAAGCTGTATCTTGTTACCGACGACGGACAGAAGTTCATGGGCGCAGGCGTGCTGTGGCTTCTGGAGAATGTCGGTGAGACGGGATCGCTTCTTGCTGCCTCTGAGAAGATGGGTATGTCATATACCAAAGCCAGAGGCATGCTCGAGAATCTTGAAAAGGAACTCGGCCGTACTATGGTTGATAGAAAGAAGGGAGGGGCAATGCGTTCAGGCGCAACGCTGACTCCTTTCGCAAAGAAATATATCTCTCTTTATAGAGAGTTCCAGGATAATGCCAAGGCTGCTGCTGGGAAATGCTTTGAATCATTTCAGAGAGCAGCTCTTGCGCTGATGGAGGAAGAAGATGGCGAACAGTAAGCAGCAGTATGACTTCTCGATAGAGTCTCTTGGGCCGGCAAAGCTCAGCAGCCCGATCAGAATGTCAAAGCGCGGCGGTGATGGACTGGCAGATTACGTTTCCGATTCAGACCGCATTCTTTATTCGATTGAAACAGAACAGGTGGATGGCGAATCCAAGCTCATGCATTCGGATACACTTGAGCTTGCAGGACCGAGGGAGAAGATTTATTTCAATCCTGCACATGTGCATGCGGCAATCTGTACATGCGGTGGCCTCTGCCCAGGTCTTAATAATGTTATCAGATCGGTCGTGCGCTGTTTCTGGTATCGCTATGGTGTAAGAAGAATCTCAGGTATCCAGTATGGCTATCTCGGACTTCTTGAGAATTCCCCATGGCCGGTTATTCCTCTCGATCCGGATGTTGTTGATGATATCCAGGAGAAGGGTGGTACGATTCTCGGTTCAGCTAGAGGCGGTGGAAAGCAGGTAGAGGAGATTGTTGATTCTCTCGAGAGAATGAACATCAACATCCTCATCACAATCGGTGGTGACGGAACTCTCAGAGGTGCTCAGGATATCGGAGAGGAAATCAAGAGAAGAGGTCTCAAGATTGCGGTTGTCGGCGTTCCTAAGACAATCGATAATGACCTTTCCTTCATTGACGCGTCCTTCGGATTCGATACAGCTGTATCACAGGCTGTTCCTTCCATCAGAGGCGCTCATGTAGAGGCAACAGGTTCCATAAACGGAATCGGACTTGTCAAGGTTATGGGAAGGGAATCAGGATTCATTGCGGCAAATGCATCTCTTGCACAGTCGGATGTTAACTTCTGCCTTATTCCTGAGTCTCCGTTCGATCTCGAAGGCCCGAACGGACTTCTCGAGAACGTCAAGAGAAGACTTCTTGAAAGAGGCCATGCAGTCATTCTCGTTGCAGAAGGCGCTGGACAGGAATTCATCCCGCCATCAGGTGAGACCGATGCTTCTGGAAACCTCAAGTTCCATGATATCGGAGTATTCCTCAAGGAGAAGATGAAGGCATACTTTGCAGAGCAGGGCGTATCGACATCGATCAAGTACATCGATCCGTCATATCTCATCCGTTCAGCCCCGGCAAACAGCTATGACTCTATCTACTGTGCTAGAATCGGAGCCCATGCTGTACATGCAGCAATGGCTGGTAAGACACAGTGCATAGCATCTAGGGTCAATAACCAGTATGTCTATATTCCAATCAAAGTCGCTGTTTCCAAGAGAAGCCATGTTGATACCGAAGGTTCTCTCTGGAGAGATGTTCTTGAGAACACAAGGCAGCCATTCTCGATGAAGAATTCAGACTGAGAAATAAAGCGGAGGCGAAAACCTCCGCTTTTCTATTCTCTTTCTCTCGGATGAGCCAAGAATTAGTAAAAAAGTATGAGTTTTTCAAAAAGTCGGAAAAATCCAAAAAATAATCGCTTTACCCCCTTTTCATTCTTTACTCATATCGATATATTATAGGCCGAAAGTGGAAGCAGAACTTCCATTCTAACCTCCTTTTGTTCCCCATGTGCGGTTTACCTCCTTTTGCCCGCGATGGGGTTTTTTATTTCTCAAGTACTATAAGGAAAGTCCCTGCTTTAACCATATATAAAGCAATAAGTTAGATACCCTATATGTTCCGGGGAGTGTGCAGATATGCAGAGAATTCAGGGAATAGTATACGGTATCGTATATTTTTCAGTTCAAGCACAACTATTTTATGACGACCGCAAGGAGGTAAAACATGGGTCGTTATAAAAAAGATGTCAAGTATTGGAACAAAGGTGGTTATTGGTACTACAAGACACGTGACATGTCAGGATATATGTCTACTGGCGAGAAGAATAAAACAAAGGCTGAAGCAGTTGTAGCAAAGCTACGGCAGAAGAATATAGCTGGCAATCCAAATCCATTGTTCAAGGATTATGCGGAACCGTTCTTTGATTGGGACAGGTGTCCTCATGCAACAAGGCTCAGGGCTGAAGGCAAGCATATTGGTGAACGGTATTGCAAGAATGAACGCAAGTGGCTTGTTAAGTATGTGCTGGGTTCAAAGCTTGGCAAAATGCATATAGTTGACATAAGGCGGGGTGATCTTCTGGATTTCCGCTCCGGCTTACAGGCAAAGGGGGTATCTGGTAATAACATTAACAGTATAATGAAGGCTATCAAGGTTGTATTCAGTGAGGCTGTATACCGTGAAGATATTCCATATAACCCCGCTGAGAAGCTAGGGCTGGTTAAAACCAACAATAGGGAAGCTGGTATATTTACGGAACTGGAGTTGCAAAAGCTGTTTGCTAACCCCGCTGACTCAATGCTGTGGCATACACCATCTGACTATATCTGTTTCCTTATTGCGGCAGCTACAGGTATGCGTAGCAGTGAGATACTTGCATTACGCTGGCGTAACGTCCATATAGCTGATAAGTACATACATATATGTGAAGCTTGGAAGGATGATAATCATACTGTAGCAGGACTCCCCAAGAGTTATAAAGTAAGGGATGTTATAATTCCCCAGTACCTTGCATTAAGGCTTACAGAGTACTATGCAACTACACAATACAATGCTCCTGATGATCTTGTAGTCTGCAATGATGATGGTAGCTCATATACTGTGTGGTACTGGCAAAAGGCATTTAAAACAGCATTGTATGGTATTGGTATAACTGAAGAGGAAAGACAGGCTAGGCATTTAAAGCCCCATAGCTTCCGGCATACCCTTAATACACTTATGCGAGAGAAAGGTGTTAACCCTGAGATTATAAGGCTTATGCTTGGCTGGTCAGACGTTAGCATGCAAAATAATTATACCCACTTTGATGTTGCTCGCATGGTAAAGCAGGGAGAGATAGTTGATGCTGTATTCACAGACCAGCAAGCACTGCCTATAAGTAAATAGCTCTACGACTATTTAGGTACAGAGGAGAAAGCAAATGGTAACAAATAACATTACAACCAACGTCCCACCCTTTGTACCTAACCATTACTGGTTCAACCTAAAGGAATGCTGTGCATTAAAGGGATTGTGCTACAAAACTGCCTGTAATAAAAAATGGTTACAGCCTAACAGCGGGAAACCTGAGGGAACTGTAGGGGGCCGTAAGGTCTGGTCTTATAGCACTGTAGCTGACTGGATAACGAAGTCAGATTCTGAACTGTAATAGTATGGGTGGCCGTGCTAGCCACCCGTATATTCTGATGCTCCTTAATGTATATAAAAAATAAAGGTTAGAGACTATTCAGGATTTCTCGTAAGGTCTTTTGGTTTTCGGGTAATGCTTCCTTCAGCATATCAACAGTTATTCCAAGTTTTCGTATTTGCTTAAGAATACATGGCATTAAATCATCCAGAAGATCTTCATAACCCTGATTGAGGAGTTTATGTCCTCTGTCCTTCTTCATTATGATAAAACGCTCAGAACGTAGCCTTATCTCAAAGCGATATAAGGTTCCCTGCATATTTCTATGCTTTCTTTCGCGTTGCTCACGAGCTTTATCATATATGGATAAAATAGACCAGCGTTTGCAACCGGTGTCATATATCTTGAAATCCTTGGAATATAGAGTTCCATCATAGGGCTTAAATTCGTTCCATAGAACATAATTTGTTAAATGCTTGTGCACATCAAAGCATAATTCTATACATTTCAATCTCCTCTGCTTATATATCATCGAGAAGAACTCATCTGCTGTTGTTATATAATTTTCTTTGAATTCTTTTTCTTCCAGAACGGTATCGCTTGTTCCTATCGTTATGCGTTTCAAGACTGGTAGTTTAAATAGAGGAGTACACAGTATTAGGTACCTGAACATCATCCATAAATGATCTGAGATGCTCTGTACATATGGGTTGATGTATTCCCTGTGAAAGTGAACAGTAAAGTATTCCCCATGTACTTTTACAGTAGCAAAGCTCAGGTTAAGGCACCACCAGTTACAGTCTTCGTTGAGAAAATCTCTATGGAACGTAAAGGATATCTTGTCAATTGCTTGATTACTGATGACATTTTCAGGAACACGCTCAATATGTTTTCTTATTGAGTTTATGGTTTCTCTGTCAGCAGATACCGTATAAGCAGTAAATTCTACCTGGTTCAAAATAGCCAGTCTGTATGGTGTCCAACGCTGATACCTTGCATGATAATCTTTTATGCTAATCATGCAAGAAAATAGAAAGGTAGTTTTGCTAGGTCAGTTATTTATTGTTGTAATAATACGCTATCATAGAACTCTTACAGTCTTGGTGGATGATATTTACTTATACATACAGCAATTAAATCGTAAATAAAAATTCTTTCATGAAAGAATTTATGATAAAGTTTGCTGTTTTTTATATTTCCACTTGTCGCGATATAACGCTTGTTCAAGAACTTGGTTTTGCATACATCAGCTTTCCTGTTGAATCATGTACATAGATTGTTTTCCCTTGTCTTATCACAAAGGTTTTACAGGGATAGCCAATTACTTCATCACCCGTCTTAGTACATAAAACATCTCCTTTGGTTCCATATACAAAGACTGTTGTTCCTCGTTTTATCGCAACTCCTATTGTATTGTCCTGTTCTATATGGTGGTTGCCTATTCTGTACATAATGGAAATAGGAGTAGCAAAATTCTTATTTCTTTACTCGGTCTATTGTAGCAATCCGTACATTACCTCCATATTGTGCTGTAACAAGTTGTCTTGCGTGATAACTGTTGTTGGCTTTTACAATAGTATCAGTCCATCCACCAATAAAATTCCCTTTTTCATCCGTTAAAATAAAACGAACTTTAAAAAATCCATCAAACATACCCATTTTGCACCTCCGTTAATTTTGATTGTGATATTCCATTATATTTCCAACTCATGTTGAATTTTGAGTATCGCTCTTAATATCAACTGTAAATCATCTTCGTCACATTTAAGCTGGCCACGTTTCCATTGTTCTGCTTTAAAATATGACCTAGCCTTCATTGTAATCTTTGTTAAAGTACAAAGATTTGGATCACGCTTGTATATATTGCCTGTTGCTGCATAGTTGGACCCAAAGCAGTTTGGGCATATGGAAGCTATTACACAATCTCTGCATTTAGGTTCAAGTAAATCTTCTGGAACAATATCGTCTGGGAAGACCAATGATTTTGCTGATTCTGCTTTCTCCTTACCTATAGATAATGGCATGAAGAACTGGCAAGGGTAAGGATTGCCATCAACATCGTAAGTTGTCATATACTTACCAGCTCCACACCATCTTGTATGTTCCTGCTTGTCGGAATCAATACCCGCTGTCTCTATTCCCATGTTAAGCATAGAACATGGTTCTATATCAGGGTGTGCAAGATAGTATTCTATAAGCTTCATTAGCTGATTTTCTAATATATCTGCATTTGATGAATCGCTCCAATCGATACCATAAGCAAGGTTGCATGAGACAAGAAAACCCTTCTCATGCAGTTCTATAACACCGTCTGCAAACATTGGGAGCGTATTTCTTGCAATGGTCATCTTCACATCCTGCTCAGGATATTGTTCTAGGAAGAAATTCAGGTCGATATCATCATAGGAGTTGCATCTGTTAATGTTGTGGGCTTCTCTTGTACCATCAAGACTCAGTCCACAATAGAAGCAAGGATGTTCTCTCAACCAGTCCTGTATTTCTCCATGTATAAGCGTTCCATTAGTTGAAGCAAACAAGACATAAGGTCTATCACCTGCATTATCACATATGTATTCAGCAATCTCTTTTATCAAAGGAAATGCAAGGAATGGCTCTCCTCCAAAGAAATCAAATTCTATTTCTCTGTCAGGTTCTGTCTCTGCAAGTTCTTTATCAACGATTGCTTTAGCTGTCTCAAGTTTCATCATTCTTGGAGATTTGCTATGCTCATAGCAATAACTGCATGCCAGATTACAGCCCTCGGTCACAGTAAGGCTTATAGAACGGGGAAGCTTCTCTGTAGTATTCATTTAACGTTTCCGCCCTTTCAGTGTAACCCTGCATGATTCTTTGCATGTGGTCTTGCATGAGGTTTTACATCCTGTCATGCAACCTGTTTTGCATGTTGATCTACAAGTTGTTTTACATGTTGCGTGGCAACCACCTTTACATGTAGTTTTGCATGAAGTTTTACATCCCATTCGACATCCAGATTTACATGTTTGATTGCATGTTCCTTTACAACTTCCTGAACATCCAGAACATTTTGCAGCCATATAAGAAATCCGAGGACCATTTAATGCAGGTTCCCAAGCTGGAATTAAAGCTTCAATAATATCATCTATAATTGTTGATGAAAGCCTAAACATATTATTTCCTCCTTTTCCTTATCAAATTATTCAAATTTGCTGTTTTAGCATGTCTTGTAAGATTGAGACTAAGAATTGGGTTTGAATCTTATTTTCTGATACATAATTTCTATTAAATAAGAGTACTTCTGGTCTAACTTTATCTGTCCGTGAGATTTGTATGCCATTTTTCCTGCTGTGATAGATAAAATATCAGAATATTTAAAATCCCGTGTAACAGAAGGGCTTGCAAATATAATTCTTTTATTTGTTAGTATGAGTATCCCTTCTCCCTTATATGTAAGTTCATCTTTATGAACATAATTTCCGAAGGGGAGTATATCAACTTGGAATATTTGATACGGTGATACAATTTCCCCGATTTCTATTCCTTTTGAGTTTTCAAACATAATACATTCCACTGATATTTTTTGAATTTCGTTAGCTTTCAGTATTGTGCTTGGAGTTTGTGGTTTCCCTTTATTATATTCTAAGGCTTTCTCTAATACTTCTTTTGTTGTAGAAAATAAAGCATTAGCATAGTCTATATCTTCTTCCGTCGGGAGCTTGTTTAGATATGTTGTACAATCTAATGCATTGAAAATCTTTGAACGTATTTCATTTTCTTTTTGAGTGTCTGAACAGAAAAAAGCTAGATATTCTAACATTAGTTTGCATAGTGCATTGGCATATGCCTCGAATAATATATCAGTTTTAATATTGTTATTTTCCAATTGAGTTATTAATGAATTAATATCAGAAATTTGTATACCTTGCTTTATAATTTTATATACATCATTGAAAAAAGCTTCTTCTAATTGTTCTTGCTGTTCTTCTGCTTCTTGTTCCTGCTCTTTTAATTTTAGTAAAGCAATTCGTTTCTTCCTGATATATGAATTACAAATGGCTTTGATGCAGAATATCAGTATTGCAAATGTGAATAACGTAGTAAACATTTCTGCCATATCAGCTTCTCCCTAAAGTTCTCATTAATATCCAATTTATAACTTCCTGATGGTTGCAAGACAGATTTGCAAGTAATGTGACATTAAGCGTTTTCACATGTAAGTTCTTGTATTCTACTGGAATCGATGTTTCAGGTTCCACAGTATGGAATACTAAATAGCATGTGACGTTAGCTTTATCTGATAATTCTTCAGAAAGTAATTCCAGTGCTTCTTTGCATATCTTATTTGATATTATAGATTTCACTTGAACATATACTTGCTCATTTTCAACAGGAACTAGATACTCCATATCTATGGCTTTAACAGTTCC
>JADIMF010000074.1 GCA_017694915.1 Candidatus Ornithospirochaeta stercoravium | reverse complement strand
GTCCCCTCCAAGCTTGTCGATTTCCCGCCTCAGCCTCGCTATCTCAGCCTTCATCTCCTCGATCTCCGCATCCAACCTTGCCTTATCTTCCTCAAGAACCTTGATCTTCCCTTCTTCGCTTTCAATCAGCGCATTGTATTCATCTCTCTTTGCAGACCTCTCAAGTTTATCGAGATTCTTTCTGAGTTCTTCTGTCCTGTTTGCAGAGAGGAGCATTTTCTCAACGGAATCAAGCGCTTCCTGCGGTGTAGTCTCATCAATCCAGTCCCCGCCCCTGTCGAAGAAGAATCTTCCGATTTCCGCTTCAGCCTCCTCCTCGCTTTTTCCAAGCTTCTCAATGACAGAGGTGCTTTCTGCAATCGATGTCCGTACCATCTCCCTATAGCTGTCGCTGTCGGACTCAAGAGAATCAAGAAGCGCATCCCGCTCTGCCGTCATCTCCGCCTCTTCTTTCTTTATATCCTCAATCTGTCCTTTAAGTGCGAATGCGTTACCTTCAAGCTCTGCAGAAGAAGAAAGCGCAATCGAGGCATAGGATGCATATCTTGAATCCCTTCCCATCTTTCTTAACGCAGCCTTTCCATGATTGAGGATGCGCATGAAGGGAGAAGATGATGACTCCTCAAGCCTGTTATCTTCCGCAAGATCTGAATAAACTGCTGCGAAGACTGTCTTGTCAGGAATAGAGAATGAACACTGCTCATAGATGGCAGCACCAAGTCTTACAGAGAGCTCCTTGCTCTCAGCTTTTGATTTCTCAATCAAGCCTTCCAGTGCTTCTTTCCTGGCCTTTCTCTCCTCATAGGAGGAAACTGTCTCCTTCATTATGGAAAGCTTCTTCTCCTCTTCCTTTCTCCTTTTCCTTATATCATCGAGCCGTGTCCTGAGGCTTTCTGTCTCTTCACGGAGAACAGGAGAAGAAAACATGATGCGGCCGAGCTCAGAGGAAAAGAGACGGAAGTCCTCGCTCTCCTTTATTATCTCTCTTTCAATTTCCTCTTTCTCATCATCATAGGCCATGTGGCTAGTTTAGCAGGCTTTGCATTTATTGACAAAGACACAATGTAGAATTTAAGCTCAGAGAGATCCGCGTCCGTCCTTCTGGGGGAAACAACGCGGCTAGTGCCCCATAGGGGCATATTTCAACGCCTTAATCAGGCATTTGGAGCAAAACAGATGGAAGATAAAACCAGCATTCCTCTTTCCGGGGATGCTATGGAAAAGAAGATCGACGAACTTCTTTCTGCAATGAAAGGAGCAGATCCGGCAGAGCTTGAGAACATCAAATCAATCATAAGGAAGAAAGTGCCGTTCTTTACAAGAAGCGCATTCGCAGCATTCCTTCTCAAGCTTGCAGCAGAAGGCAGGGAAGCAAGACCGGAGCAGAGAGAAAGACGTCCTCGTCCTGAAAGAAGAAATGAAAGGAATGAGAAGAAAGAGGAAGCAAGAAAGCCACAGCCGCAGACACAGCAGGATAAGGCAGAAAGACCTGAGACAATCATTCCAGAAGGTGCGAAGACACTTTATCTCAATGTAGGCAAGATGAAGCACCTCTATGCAAAGGATCTTTCAAAACTTCTTCAGGCAGAACTCGGAATCGCACGTTCGGATATCTACCAGATCCGCGTACATGACAAATATTCCTTCGTCACAATGAGCGAGGAGAACTGCAACAAAGCAATCGAGAAGCTCAATAACAGCACGATCAACGGAAGAACCGCAAAGGTAACATACTCAGAGAAATGAGGATACAGCCGTTTTCCATCGGACCGTATGGAACGATTTCATCAGTAGTTTATGAAAACAGCAGGTGCGTTATAATCGACGCACCTTTTCCCTCTGATAGCATTATTGATTTCATCAGATCAAATAATCTTGAACCGGAAGCCGTTTACCTGACGCATGCGCATTATGATCATATATTCGGGCTTCCTGAAATGCTTGCGGAATATCCATCACTGCAGGTATACCTATCATCCGATGATTTCATCTTCACCGATGATGATTACAGCTACACAATGTCACTTCTCAAGATGGCAGATAGATACTTCCTCAGCGAAATAGCGGAGAAAGAGATAGAACGCATGCCAAGGAAATTCATTGCATATAAAGATACAGCCGGAAGCTTCAGCGTACTGAGAACACCAGGGCACACTCCTGGCTCGGTATCACTGTATTCCGAGAAGGAAAAAATCCTCTTCTCAGGAGACACCCTCTTCAGAGGCAGTATCGGAAGGACGGATCTCGGAGGTTCGGATGAAGATATTATATCATCGCTCCGTCTATTGTCACGCCTTCCTGAAGACACCGTTGTCATTCCCGGTCATGGCACAGCAACGACAATCGGTGAGGAAAAGAGAAACAATCCATTCATGAGAAATCTGGGCTGACAGAAAAATCTCCCCGAAGGGAGATTCATCAGCCCATTCTCTCGTTAGCCGCTTTGCAATCCACGCAGAGGACAGCTTCAGGAATCGCTCTCAGCCTTCCTTCTGGTATCTTCTTGCCACACTGCAGGCAGTAACCATATTTTCCATCACTGATACGCTTAAGAGCATTTTCCACAGCTCTTAGTTTCTTAGCGTCCATTGCATTCATAGCTTCCATCTTTCTGTATGCACCCTCGTCAGATGCCAGATCGCTGGAATCACCCCTTCCTGAAGAAGCCATAGCCTCGGTACGGAAGTCCGCACCCTCGTTATTCAGCTTGTTCAGAAGCTCCTCTCTCTCCTTGAGAAGCATGTTCATCATTTCTTCTGTAAAAGCATCCATGTTCGTTCCCCCTTTTTAAGGTAACGGACTTAATCTGCCTAAAGATGCATCAGAAGTCAAGAGAAGATTTATGAAATATAGGTGAATTATCGATTTTCCAGCTCTTTCAGGACCGCAATATAGCGTTTTGAGGCCTTTACGACGAGAATCACAATGACAAAATAGACAAGAGCGACAACTGCCTTCACCCAGACGGGGCCCGTATAAGCAAGCGCAAGCAGCAGGAATCCGATTGTCATGCCGATAATGAGCATGGCAATCGATATCACGAATTTCACCCTTCTTGAATCAGCCATTGATGAATGCCTTTATCTCACCAAGAAGATCATCATACTCTGTGACTAGATGGAGATTCTTCTCCTCTTCGAGTATTTTCTCAGGAGCGCGGAAAAGACATCCACCATCCGCCTTGTGAATCATGGCAAGATCGTTGTAGCTATCTCCCGAAGCAAAGACCCTGAATCCTATCTTCTGCAGACTGTCAACCGCATGGAATTTTCCATTCTCGATTCTCATCTTCACATCCTCAATCATGCCGTCTTCCGACACTTTTAGGCTATTGCAGAAAATCGTCGGGTAACCAAGCTGTCTCATGAGAGGAAGCGCGAACTCGGAGAATGTGTCAGAAAGGATTATAACCTGAGTAAGCTCTCTGAGCTCATCAAGGAAAGCCTTTGCTCCTTCAAGCGGCTTTATCGTCGCAATGACATCCTGGATATCACTGAGTTTCAGGTTATGCTCCCTGAGGATGTTTATACGATAAGCCATGAGCTTATGATAATCAGGTTCATCCCTGGTTGTACGCTTAAGCTCGGGGATACCCGTCTTTTCAGAGAATGCAATCCAGATTTCCGGAACAAGAACGCCTTCAAGATCAAGTGTTACGATTTCCATGAATTGAAGATTACACACCTAGCTGGAACATGGTCAACACTCCTGCTATCCTTCAGACATGGAAAGAATCACAGCATTCATCACGGGTCTCATCATCGCGGTGATGGCCGTCTTCAATACAGAACTTGGTAAAGCTACGACAAATGAAGTTTCAATAACAATCAATCAGATTACCGGAATAGTCGCACTTACAGCAGTTCTCCTGCTCTTCAGGAAAAATAAGACAGTCAATCCTGAAAGGAAGAAGGCACCATGGTATCTCTGGGGAGGTGGTCTTTTCGGACTTATCGTTATTACTACAAACTATTTCTCTATCACAGGTTCCGGAGCGACTGTTGCAATGGCATCCGCTGTATTCGGGCAATGCCTCATGGGCATCATCTATGATATTACAGGACTGATGGGAATGGAGAAGAGGAGAATAAGCAAACTGAAAGCCGTAGGTACTGTCATATCCTTTCTCGGCATCATGGTGATGTTCGCTTTCTCAAAGGCAGCAATCAGTCCGCTATATGCCCTCATCGGAGCTGCAGGGGGTGCTATCACGATGATACAGATGGTGTACAACTCCATCTTCGCATCCTACAAAGGCGCATTCTTCTCAGCCAGGCAGAATGTAATCTCAGGACTTATAGGAATAGTGCTCTACTCTTTCCTCTTCAACACGGATGCGACAATAAACGGATGGAAAGCCGTGCCGGGGATACCTGTTTCCATCCTGATAGGAGGTGGGATACTCGCCTGCTTTGTTGTCGTGCTGGCCAATACCATCATTCCAAGGATTCCAGCAGCAGATTCATCAGTACTCATGTCATCAGGACAGGTGATGATGGCAGCTGTCATCGATGCCGCACTGTATTCAAAGCTGGAAACTGCGCTCGTAGCAGGCTCTGTACTTATGATTATAGGACTTATACTTTCGCGTCAGGCGGAGTGATATCCTCTTCGGGAATCTCGTGGCTGACCTTCTTCTTTCTCTTCTTCTGACGCTCGAAGCGGCGACGGTAATCAGCGCCTTCCGAAAGCATGATTGCAATCGGTTTGAGCGAAGGAATATTGGCGCAGATGATCTGAACTATCGAAGTGAGAGGAACTGCAAGGAACATACCCGCAATACCCCATATATATCCCCAGATAGCAAGGGATATGAGTATGACCAGCGGAGATATATTCAGCTGGACTCCCTGAAGACGCGGATCGATTATATTTCCCAGAACCATCTCTATTGAGATCATCAGAAGAGCAACGTATATCACATAACTCCAGTCCGGAGCGAACTGGATTATCGCCATCATGATTGTGCCGGCAGTACCTACTATCGATCCGATTGTAGGAATGAAGTTGAGAATCACGGCAAGAACACCCCAGACAAGGGCGAAATCGAGACCTGAAAGACGTGAGGCGAAATAGAAGAGAACACCTGTGGCGATGCTTATGATCACCTTGATCTCAAGGTACTTCGACATCTGCCTGTTCATCCTCGACACAAGCTGCCCTGCCCTCTGCGCTTTACCTCTCGGGAAAGCTTCGAGAAGCTTCGGGAATATCGTCTGTCTCTCGAGAATTATGAAAAGGAGATAGACATAGACAAGAAGCGCATCGGAGAAGATGCTTATGAACTTGCCTGAAATCGAAGAAAGCGATGCCATAAGCACGCCGTACCAGTCTATGTTCAGGAATCTCAGTATCGAAAATGTCTCAGGATCCTCATCAAGATACGGAGCGAGGAAGGCCGATCCATATCTGTCAAAGCTCTGTATACGCGATGCATACGCAGGAATGCCATCCGGCTGTATCAGCATGTTGACCATAAGGAAAAAGACATAGACAAAAAGTATGAATACGACCAGTACAAGCAGCATCACCAGTATCGTTGATATTATCCTCGGGATCTTCAGCTGATCCATGCGGGAAAGAATCGGATTGACGAGCACGAAGATGAAGAACGCGACGACAATCGGTATGATGAAGCTTGCACATATCTTCAGGATTGCAAGACAGAGAATGGCTGCAATCACAGCCAGGATATTCCTGACCTGCTTTTTTGTATTGTCCTGAATTGGCGGCTGATTCATACCTCCGATTGTACAGCCTATGGCAAAGCGCGGCAATATATTATAAACTCCCGGAATATGGAAACAGAAGCTTATCTTAACAGGATAAGGATAGTCCTCGTGGATACTCAGGATGGAGCTAATATCGGCTCTGTCTGCCGTGCCATGAAGACAATGGGAATCGAGGATCTCGCACTCGTCACAGACCGGACATATGATGAAGACAGGGTAAGAACGCTTGCACTTCACGCGGCGGATGTCTATGAGAACGCAAAACGCTATCATACTCTTGAGGAAGCGCTTGCTGACAGCATCTTCACAGTCGGTGCGACAAGAAGAAGAGGAAAATTCAGAAAACTCAGCTCATATTCACCTGAACAGCTTGCAGAGAAGATATCAAACCTTCCAGAAGGAAAGATATCAATTGTATTCGGAAGGGAATCCGACGGACTGAGGGATGACGAGGTTGCGGCATGTGCCTCCATAGTAACAATCCCCACATCGGACAGATTCCCATCGCTGAATCTTTCCCAGGCTGTCCAGATCATCTGCTATACCCTCTTCAGGAATGCTCTTGTCTATGAGCCTGGAATGGTATCCATTCCACATGAGAAAGCAAGGGAAAGCGCGAAGGAGATGTCAGATCATCTCGAGAATATAGGATACTTCAAGATGGCAGATGAGAGGAAATGGACTGAGCAGCTTCTCTCCGATATCGTCGAGAGAGCACAGCTTACCGGCGAAGAGCTGAGAAGATTCGAGAAGATATTCAGAAAGGCAGAGCTTATCGCTCTCCACAAGAGAGGCGAAGATGCATAGTTTCCTTTCACCGATGCCACGTGTTGTCGCTCATCGAGGTGATTCAGAATTCTATCCGGAGAACACCCTCCCCGCTTTTCTCTCCGCTGTGGAGCTCGGGGTGGATGTCATCGAAACGGATGTCCATCTTACAAAAGATGGAAGGATAGTCATCTGGCATGATCCCACGCTGGAACGCAACACAGATGGAAATGGAAGAATAGAAGATCATACATATGATGAACTGATGAAATACGATGCGGGCTATACCTTCACAAAAGATGGCAAGACATATCCTTTCAGGGGCAAGGGCATACGCCTGATGCTTCTGGATGAAGCGCTGAAGGCCTGCCCGGAATCGAGATTCAACATCGACCTTAAAAGCAAGGATGATAAGATAGTAGACGAATATATATCAGTCATCAGAGGCAACCATGCGGAAAACAGGATATGCACCGCGTCTTTCCATCTTCAGAATCTGAAGAAACTGAGACGCCTTGCCCCTGATTTCCTCACATCGCTTTCAACGCTTGAGGTCGCACCCATTGTGCTAAGGAAGAAGCTTCATATCCTTCCCTCTTCTATCGGGAACACCCCCATATTCCAGATTCCGACTGCGATGTACGGGATAAAGCTCATAGACGAGCGATTTGTTAAGGAAATGCATAAGCGTGGCGCAGTCATAATGGTCTGGACGATAAATGATGAGAATGAGATGAAAAGACTTTTCAATCTCGGCGTTGATACGATAATGACAGATAATCCGAGGCTTCTTATAAAGACAGCCGATGAACTTGGTATAAGGAGAAAATAGCTATGGCAAGCAATGTTTTCTTTACTGATTTAAGGACGGGATTCAACAATTCGCTTATTGATAAGCTCAAAAGAGTAATGAATAAAGCCGGATTTGATTCAATCGACTTCGAGGATAAATACGCAGTTATAAAGATGCATTTCGGCGAACCAGGAAACCTCGCTTTCCTCCGCCCTAACTGGGCAAAGGCTGTCGCAGATGAGGTGAAGAAGAATGGCGGCAAGCCTTTCCTCTCAGACTGCAACACGCTCTATGTCGGAGGAAGAAAGAATGCGCTCGATCATCTCGATACTGCAAATGAGAACGGATTCTCCCCGATGTCCACAGGCTGTCAGATAATCATCGGAGATGGCCTCAAGGGACTCGATGATGTCGAGGTTCCTGTCGATGGAGAATATGTAAAGGAAGCGAAGATCGGTAGAGCCATAATGGATGCTGATATCTTCATCTCCCTCAACCATTTCAAAGGACACGAGGCAACAGGCTTCGGAGGAGCGCTGAAGAACATCGGAATGGGTTGCGGATCAAGACGCGGCAAGATGGAGATGCACTCAGCGGGCAAGCCGAACGTGACTACCGAGAAATGCATTGGATGCCGCAGATGCGAGAAAATCTGCGCACATGGCGGACCGGTATTCGAGAATGGCAAGTGCAGGATCGATCATGACAAATGCGTAGGCTGCGGAAGATGCCTTGCAATCTGTCCGAAGAATGCAATCGTGGAAGGAACAGCAAATTCAAATGATATCCTCAACTGCAGGATGATGGAGTATGCGAAAGCAGTCCTTCAGGACCGCCCTTCTTTCCATATCTCAATCGCTATAGATATCTCACCTAACTGCGACTGCCACGGAGAGAACGATGCCCCGATTGTTCCGAACATCGGAATATTCGCCTCCTTCGATCCGGTTGCTCTCGATCAGGCATGCGCTGATGCTGTCAACAGAATGCCAGAGAATCCGAACACGATGCTCAGCGATTCAGAGCACACTCACCACGACCACTTCGACGATGTCCATCCTGACACAAACTGGAAGCAGGGACTGGAATATGCTGAGAAGATCGGTCTTGGAACAAGGGAATACAATCTTATTACAGTGAAATAATCTGAAACAGATTCAGAGCAAAAGCCTGCAAGAATTTCCTGCAGGCTTTTCTTTGTATTATAAAACTTTATCTTACAATGTATTAGGATCGAGATTAGCCTGTTCAATATCCTTGAAATACCTGTACGTGGACACCTTGAGCTCGTCACATGCTGGCTCATCGCATACAATGATCGCTCTCTTATGCATCTGCAGTGCAGAACATGTCCATGCCTGCGACACACCACCCTCGATAGTATGATGAAGAGCTGTCGCCTTGTTATGTCCGTTCACAAGAATCATAACCTCTTTTGCATCCATTACAGTCTGAACGCCTACGGTGAGAGCTGTGGATGGCACGCTTGAGATATTTCCTCCGAAGAAGCGCGAATTCATAACCTTCGTATCATATGTAAGGGACTTCTGCCTTGTGCGCGAGGCAAGCGAGCTGAAAGGTTCATTGAATGCTATATGACCATCAGCGCCGATACCGCCGAGGAAGAGATCTATTCCACCATATGAAGCGATTTTATCCTCATATCTCTGGCACTCAGCTACAGGATCAGGAGCATTTCCGTTGAGGATATTCGTATTCTCAGGAAGGATATCAACATAATCGAAGAAGTTCTTATGCATGAACGTGTAGTAGCTCTGCTCATGGTCACGCGGCAGTCCCACATATTCATCCATATTGAATGTCACAACGTTCTTGAACGATATGTACCCGGATTTATTGAGCTTGATGAGCTCCTTGTATGTTCCAAGTGGTGATGAACCAGTTGGAAGACCGAGAACGAAAGGCCTGTCCTCCCCGCTTCTCTCATGCGCCTTCATTCTGGATGCGATATATCTTGCCGCCCACTGCGACAGCTTCTCATAATCAGGTTCTATAATAACTCTCATATCTCCTCCTCCTGAAAATCAATGATACCATCCATATCATCTAGTTGCAAATTCTATCACACCGGAAGCAATGACAGCATCACCGTCATAAACAACAGTGCTCTGTCCTGGAGCCGCTCCCTTTGCAAAGGTCTTCAACCTGACATCAAAGCCATCTGCAGTCTTCTCTGCAGTCGCATCAAGACCGGGTGCCATGCTTCTCACCTTCACCTGATATACCTTACCGGGATCAAAATCCTCGGAAGCCCCATACACTGCATTCCTGCAATGGATGATGGTGGAATGTGTACTTTTCTCAGTTCCGACAACCACTCTGTTTCTCTCAGGATCTATGTCTATGACATACAGAGGTTCAGAATAAGCCACACCAAGTCCCTTTCTCTGCCCCATCGTGTAATGCCAGTAACCTTTATGATGACCGAGGACACGCCCATCTTCAAAGACTATATCACCTGTTCTGTCCTCTGCATTCAGAAGCTCAGAGTAATCGCCACCGTAGAAATCCTGGCTTTCGCTCTGCCCTTTCTCATGGAAGCCAAGACTTTCATCGATTTCCCTTATCTCGCTCTTCAGATAATCCCCAAGCGGAAACAGGACAGATGAAAGTTGCTTCTGCGATAGCCGTGAGAGAAAATAGCTCTGATCCTTCTTCAGATCCTTTGCCTTTGCAACACAGTACCGTTCTCCATGCTTTTCTATCCTGGCATAATGACCTGTCGCGAAATAATCGAAGGAGAGAAAAGAGGAAGCATAATCCAGCATCGCTCCGAATTTTATCTTCTCATTGCACCATATGCAGGGATTGGGAGTCCGGCCATTCATATACTCATTCCTGAAAGCCGAAAGAACCTCGCTCTCGAAAAGCGATGAGCAGTCGACAGTATGATGCTTTATACCAAGTATATCGGACACTTCCTTTATCTTTTCCAGATCCTTTGATTTATCAGGGGAATAACAGCTGTTCGGAGATGCAGGAAGGGGATATGGTGAATCAGGTTTCCAGATAAGCATCGTTATGCCTTCAACATCATATCCCTCTTTCTTCAGTAAATAAGCCGCAACGGAGGAATCTATGCCTCCAGACATGCCAACAAGAACCTTCATGGACCTATGTTAACACATCAGCGGAAAATGGACTCTATCTTATCCTTATAAAGCTTCTGTATCTCAGCTCTCTTCACTTCCTGCTTTGCAGAAAGCTCACGTCCGACCTGGAAGCTCTCATCAAGAAGCACGAATCTTGATATCTGCTCAAATGCCTTGAATCCCTTATCACGGGAAACATGGGCTGCTATCTCAGAAGCGATAAGAAGCCTTACCTCCTCCATCTCAGAAAGACCTGAACGGCTTACATAAGGAATCCTGTTATCCTTCAGATATCTCTCGACATTCTTCTCAGCAAGAACAATGAGCGCTCCAAGATACTTCTCATCCTGTCCTACAACAACCGCAGTCTCGATGTATTCGCTTTCCTGCAGTGCAGCCTCTATAGGAACAGGCTCGATATTCTCTCCACCTGAGAGAACAATCGTATCCTTCACTCTTCCTACTATGGAGAATTCCCCGTGGATATCGAGGATGGCAAGATCTCCGGTATGGAGAAATCCCTCCTTGTCTATGATTCTTGCAGTTCTCTCAGGATCCTTATAATACCCCTTCATAATCTGAGGGCCTCTTACAAGAAGCTCACCCTTCTCTCCCGGCTTCAGGATATGACCATCCTCTGTACTGACAACCCTGAGCTCTGTTCCAAGGAACGGATGCATGAAGCCGCGCTCTGAACGGGGATATGTCTGAACACCTATGACAGGTGCTGTTTCCGTCATGCCATAACCATTGAGGAGCTTCACACCGATTGCGTTGAAGAACTCATCGACATCCTTTGGCATCGAACCGCCTCCGGAAATACCTGCGATGAATGATGTGCCGAACTTCTCCTTAATCTGACGGAACGCCATCTTGTCACCGATCTTGTAGATCAGGCCGAGGAATACATAAGGAATGAATCCCACGATCTTTTCGAATACAGCAGGTGTCCTGGAGAATCTCGGATTGAGACCGAATACCATATCCTCAGCTTTCCTGTACTTCTTTGCGGCAGCAAGGAAGAATGCGAATGCCTTCTGCTCAAAAGGTTTCTTCTGCTTGAGCATCTGGTTTACACCAGCCTTCACAGTCTCCCAGATTCTAGGTACAGAGCACATGAGCTCCGGATTGATTCTCACGAGATCAGTCAGCATTATCTTTCCAATCGGCTTCGAGTATGCAAGTATGCTTCTTTCATAGATAGCGACATACTGGATGATTCTCTCGAATGAATGCCATACAGGAAGGACGGAAAGCCACTTCCAGCCTGGCTTGAAATCAATGATCTTATCTATTTCGCCCAGCTGGTAAATCATATTGCGATGAGTCAGCATTACTCCCTTAGGAAGTCCTGTCGTACCGGATGTAAATATGATTGTCGCCGTTTCATCCTCTCCGCCGAGGGCAATCTGATGCTCGATGTCGCTTCTCATTCCGTTATCAAGAAGCTGGATACCTTCATTTACAGCATCGCAGTATCTCACGACATCCACACCGTCTCTGCTCTCTTCCTCGCCTTCAATGAGTATGATCATCTTCAGCGTCGGAAGATCAGCTCTGAGACTGAGGATCTTATCACACTGATCCTTGTTCTCAGCAAAAGCGACAGCTGCGTCTGTTACGGAAAGAATGTGCTTAACCTCATATGGCATTGCATCACGACCTCTCGGAACATCAGCGCATCCAAGCGCGAGGATACCAAGATCAGCAGCAAGCCATTCAGGGCGGTTATCGCTGATGATTCCTATATTATCCCCCCTCTTCACTCCATGAGATCTCAGATAAGCCGCTATTGCCCTGGATTCCTCCTGAAGCTGTATGAGGGTTTTTGGAATGAAAGCGCCTTTTTCATTCTTCCCCATCTGTATATATGCTGAAGGATTTTCCTTAACCCTCTCATCAAACAGCTGTACTATCGTGCGATACATTGCAAAACCTCTATTTTTGACATATTTTTTAAATTCGTCAAAAACAATAATGAAGAAATATCTTTAAGTCAATAACCAGAATATGAAAAAGCATTTAGCAAGGATAACAGGAGGATGAATGACATTTCATGAACTGAGAAGATTGGAACCAGATCAGGTAAATAATAATGGCCACATCATTCAGACGTGGCCGTGATTTCAGAACCTGAATAGCACAAGATCTGTCGGGATGCGCGTAGGCTGAGGAGTCTGTACATCCCCTATGGGCTCTTCCACACCGATATTAAGTTCTATCGTATCTTGCATGATCCTATTCAACACATTCTGATAAAGAGAGCTGAATGTCACCGTCTTTCCCTTCGGGAGCTGGGATGTTCCTGATGAGGCATCATAGCCAAGGTATCCAAGCATAGCCGACGTGAACATGCTATTCGGATTCTCTTCGGTACCGGCATAGGAATACTGGCGAGGAGTGCAGGCAGATAGCACATAGACATCCCCGTAATCTCTTGATACCGAGAACGAGGCGCGGAAGGCATCGCCTATTGCCAGAGAGGGGCTTATCGATACAAAGTGCTCCACTCCATCCTCATCAGTAACATAGGCCTCTCCCGAGCCGACATCATTCGGGGAGGAACCTCCGGACTGGCAGGCATCGATGATTATGATGCTCTTACCACCGGATTTTCCAAGTAGCGCGGCGATATCCGAAAGCTTCAGACCTTTTATCTCTGGCAGGATAATCAAAGATCCAGCATCCTCTGTATATGCTCCATGGCCAGAATAATAGAAGATATTAAGATCCCAAGGATCTGCTGAGAGCGATGAGAGAAGAGACTTAAGGTCAGCTGCTGTCATCGTTTCCACTGTATCGTTATTTATAATGCTGCCGTTTCTATCCGTGATATGATAGCTTTCCACTTCATACCCCGCCTTCTCTGACAGGAATGAAAGGTGAGCAAGCATGGCCTCTGAATCCTCATGGGGTCCCACCGGAAGCTCAGACACGTTTTCATTGCCAACTCCCTCATAGCTGAATCCGATTGCCACTATATTCACATGCCGTGGCTCCCTCGTTGCCTCAGAATCGCATGAGAAGAGGAGAATTGATACGAGAAGAGCAAATATTATCCTTTTCATCTGAAGGCCTCCATTATATGGAATACGCAACCGATACCAACCGTCATGCTCCAGTCATTTCTTGAGCCATATACAGACACGGGAACAGAAAATGACAACCAGTCAAGCACAGTGAACGCTGGCACGATTGAGCCACCTGCACTGGCAGAGAGGTATCTTGTACCAAGGTGCCACTGCCCCTTGATTCCAGCCCCGGCACCTAAGCTGAAAAGCTCCGTGAAACGGTATGAATAGCGGGCTTCAAGACTGAAGATGACCTCATCCTGCTTCCTTTCGTAATTAATCTCATTGCCGATTGTGGAATAATAGACCGAAAATGGCAGCGAGAGATTGTGTCGTCCATCGATTTCCATAGAAAGCGGCTCGAGGACAATGCCTGTCTGAAATGAGCTCGAGGTATAATCCTGAAGCCCGTCGGCTTTGTATGCCGCTTCTGCAGCGACTGATGGTGACCATTCAAGCTCTGTAGCTACCAGTAATGACGGCAGAAGCAGGGCTATAATCAATACAGCAAGCTTTCTCATTGGAAGAATGATAGCATGAGACTGCCCTACTTTCTTCTTATTTTAGGGAATGAATTTATGAAAAAGTAGTTAGCAAAAGCTAACTTATATGATATACTCTCCTCAGCTTCCCTCAGAGATTATGGTCCTTCTCTCCTTCTCTGAGGGTAGCACTGCATAATGAGTTAGCAATAGCTAACAGGAGGAAGAATGACATTTCATGAGCTTCTTGTAATCCATGCCTCACCGACTCTGAAAGGGCTGAAAGCCGCTTCCCTGATAGCAACATCTCACTATGGAATCGAGATTCCGGAAGATACGGGAATCGAAGGATTATCGATGATGAGGATCCCGACGCGAAAGGGAACCGGACTTATCCTCATTTACAGGAAGGAGATGCTCATGGAATGCCTCGCCTCACCCGATGCAAGAAGGATTCTAGAAGAGCGAGGTTACGATACCGGGGACATAAGCAAGTCGCTTCTTCATCTGAAGCAGCGATTCGAGGAAATCGATATGCCGCATGAAATAGGTTTTTTCCTTGGCTATCCTCCGAACGATGTGAAGGGATTCATTGAAAACAACGGCAAGAACGCAATAGCTTCCGGGATGTGGAAGGTCTATTCAGACAAGGAGAATGCAGAAAGGCTTCTGAAGCTATGGAATGATGCAAAAGCGCTCTGCATGTCTCTTTTCAGATCAGGAGTGGATATTTCAAGGCTTGTAGCCTGAGGAGGAAATATGAAGAAAATCGCGATTGTCTACTATTCGCAGACTGGCAACACCGAAGCCATGGCCGGAGTCATCGAAGATTATCTCAAGGACAAGGCGGATGTGAGTGTCATCGATCCAGCAGCATTCGGACCGGATGACATGGATGCTTTCGAAGGCTTTGCATTCGGCTGCCCTGCTATGGGTGCGGAAGTCCTGGAAGAGGATGTTTATGAACCAATGTTTGCTTCTATTGAGAACAGTCTCAACGGAAAGAAGCTCATTCTCTTCGGATCCTATGGATGGGGTGATGGCGAATGGATGAGAAACTGGGAAGAGAGATGCAGGAATGCTGGAGCGCTCCTTGCCTGCGATCCAGTGATAGCAAACGAAGCACCGGATGCAGAAGCTGAGGAGAATCTCAGGAAAGCAGCAGAAGCCCTTATCGCTTAAGAGATGCACCTTCCCTCATATCCCCCTTGGGTATTATGAAGCGGAAGGTGCTTCCTTTACCCTTCTCGCTCTCCACCTCAGTTCTTCCACCGTGGATCTTGGCAATACCGCTGACGATGGAGAGCCCTAAACCGGAACCGGAGGAATTCCTCGATGGATCCTCCTGATAGAACCTATCCCAGATTCTCTGGAGGTTCTCCTTCTCGATGCCTATGCCATCATCCTTGACGGAAATCACGGCATCTTCTCCCCGTTCGCTTATCTCGACTTCGATATGCCCGCCATCTCTGCCGTAGCTTATCGCATTCGAAACGAGATTGATTATCACGCGGGTGAGCATATCCAAGTCTGCAAGGACTTTCACTTCCTCGCCTTTTATCTCAAAGGAGATGTTCTTCTCCTTCGCTCTTGGTTCGAGAGTCAGCAGCGTTGACTCAGCCAGCTCAAGAAGATCTATCTCGCATTTCTCAGGCTTTACAGTACCGTTATCCTGTCTTGCGATTGTCAGAAGCTCTGAAACAAGCCTCGACATCTTCCCGCTCTGCTCATGGATGCTCCGGAGCGAAGAAGCCATACGTCTGCTGTCATCCTGATGATCCAGAGCGTATTCGCTTTCAGCCATTATAACGGAGATGGGAGTTCGGAGCTCATGGGAAGCATCAGAGACAAACTGCTTCTCCTTCTCGAATGATGATTCAAGTCTATCGAGCATCGCGTTGAAGGCAGAAGCCATCTCAACAATCTCTCCGCTTCCTTTTCCCGGATCGATTCTCATCGAAAGATCGTCCGCATCCACAATCCTACCTGCAGTACTTATTGCGCTTTCTACAGGTCTGAATGCTCTTCTGACTATCATATACCCCCCGATTGCTGCAAACACGACAAGAACAGGAAGTATGAGAAGAGCATAGAGTCTCATTGAACCGAAGAAAGCCCCGATGTTATATGAGCGTGATGCGCCACGCACAATGAACTCTCCCGATCCGAAAGGTGTTTCATCGAAAATATACCAGCTGCCGTTTGTCCCTGATGACTCCTGCAGTGTACCTAAACTGAACGGTATGGAAGATATAGGATCAGGAACCCGACCTGCCAGAAGATTCCCAGAATTATCCCAGATAGAGATATAGAAGCCATCGTCGAAGAATTCCAGATCATCGCGAAGCCTGAGGTTTCCATCGGAATAACGGACAGAACCTAGCGCATCATAAACACGTTCCTCGAGTTCAGCAGCTGCCTCATGACGGAGAAGAACACCGCTTCCGAGTATGAGCAGAAGCGATGCCGCTGCTACAAGCAGTGCCATCCATATCGTATACCATATGACTATCCTTCTCTTTATCGTCATGTACCGTCACTTATCATATATCCGGATCCCCGGATTGTCTGTATCAGCTTATCGGAGAAACCATCATCTATCTTCTTGCGCAAAAATCTTATATAGACATCCACGACATTCGACTCCCCTTCATAATCCCAGGACCAGACATGCTCCCGGATGCTCTCCCTGTCAAGGATTGTCCCCTTGTTTCTCATAAGGAATTCAAGGATTGCGAACTCCTTTGATGAGAGTTCAATCTCCCTTCCTTCCCTCATTGCCTTATGTGAACGAAGGTCGAGCTTCAGACTGCCCGCGGAGAGAATATTCACCTTCTCATTGCCTCCGGGCCTTCTTGTTATCGCCCTGAGCCTTGCAAGAAGCTCCTTGAAGGAGAAAGGCTTTACAAGATAATCATCAGCACCGAGGTCCAGTCCATGAACCCGGTCATCGACAGCATCGCGTGCAGTGAGAAAGAGGACAGGAGCCATTCCTCCCTGCTTTCTATACTCATCGATTACCTCAAAGCCGTTCTTCCCCGGCATCATCACATCGAGGATTACGGCATCATAATCCGTCTCCTGAAGATAGGAGACAGCATCAAGGCCGTTATGGACCGTATCAACGGCATAATCCTCATCCTCAAGCCGCCGTGTGATTATCGAGGCAAGTTCCTTTTCATCTTCCGCTACAAGAATACGCATATCATCACTCTACAGTAAAAAGATTAAAAGCCGATGAAACCATTTCCTTTCGCGCTGATTGATCTAACAACAAGGCGGAGCACGGCAACATGATCAAGAGCTGAATAAGGAATATCAAAAGACTTTCCTGTCATGGACTTCATCAGAACTTCAAGCCCGTGCTTCTTCTCCTCTCTATTCTCAACAAGCTTAAGTTCACCGGTTCCTATCACGGAAACATATTCGGCAGTCCATGAACAGGCTTCCTCCTCCCCTTTCAGCTTCAGGCATTCATCCATCTCAAAACCTACTGCAGGATTCTTACCGATAAGCTCTATCTTCCTGCCTTCCTTTGCCGAATGAAGATAGAAGATGAAATCATCACCGTTTCTTTCAAAACCAAATGAAAGAGGGACAATATATGGCGCATCGTCAGAAGCGATTGCCACTCTTATTGTCCTCATATGTTCTATTATGGAGACGATAGTCTCTGTATCTTTTATCTCACGTTCTTTGCGTCTCATGGCTCAATCTTACCACAGAGCGCTTCTCAAGAGCATGATAAAGAGGCTCATTCGATAGGATTATCTTCCTTCATTATGTCCTTTCTGACACGAAGGAGGATGACTGCGGAAAGAATCGCACCGAGAAGCGAAGTCAGTGGGAAATTCAGCCATATTCCATCGAGTCCCATCCATTCAAGCGAAAGAAGAAGAATCATCGGGAAGATGAAAGCCATGGAGATGGAGATAATCGTGGCATACAGTGATTTCTCGAGAGCGAGCATGAAGCTCTGCGTCGAGAATGATATCCATCTCGTGAGATATGTGAAAGCGAAGATTGTCACGGCTCCTACCGCATACGGGGGAATCTCCCCTGATATAAATGAGGATACGATGAATCCCGGGATGAAGGAACATGCGAGGAAAGCCAGCATGCAGAGAAGGAATGATGTGGAGAAGCAGAACTTCTCGATGCCCCTTACACGTGAAGGATAACCTGCACCCCAGTTGTAGCCAACAGCAGGCTGGAGGGAATCGCAGGAACCGTACATTATCGGGAGTATGATTCCATCTGCATACATCAGTACGCCATAAACTGAAACCGCATTCTGTCCTCCAAGGCGGACGAGTATCATGTTCATGACGATTGATGTAAGTCGCCCCGCGATATTATTCAGGAAACTCGGAAGGCCGCATGCGAATATCTTCTTTACAATGGAAAAGGAAAACACGGGTCTGACGAATGAAAGCGCAAGGCGTCCTTTCCTGAACTGCAGAAGGGAAATCGAGGCTGTTATTGCCATACCCAGACAGGATGCGAATGCAGCAGCCCAGATTCCGAAGCCGAAAACCCCGAGAAACACAAGCTCGACGACAGCGCAGAATACGGAAAGGAATATGTTGAGGCACATGCTCGTATGTATCTTCCCGCATATTCTCAGATAGTTATCCGAAGCGAATACCATCGTAGATACAGGAGACATCACTGCGTAGGTGCGGAGATACATCACAGCCTGCGATGCAAACTCGCCATCAGCTCCCATCATCTTCATGAAGAAAGGCGCGAGGATGTACATGAAAAGTCCCATTAGTATCCCGAAGAACACGATGAGAACGCAAGAAAGCGAGAATATCCTGTCCGCTGTCTCCTTCTTCCCCTCCCCAAGGGAAATCGAGATGGGAACGGAAGAACCTACGCCTATAAGATCTGCTATGGCGAAATTTATGATTACAAATGGCATTGCGAGATTGACGGACGCAAAAGCCGTTGCCCCAAGGAATTTACCTACATAAACTCCGTCAAGCGTCTGATACATAGCAGATGCGAGCATCCCTATCGCTCCTGGGATTGCCGCTCTGAAGAATAGTTTCCTTGTCTTTGTCTTCACAAAGAGCTCATGCTGTGCTTCGTTGCGCATAAATCAATTACCAAATATATTGCAGCTTTTATCATCGATTCCCTCTAAGGCAGAGAGCCTATGAAGAGAGGAAACGCCACCGATCCGAACAATACATCAGAGATGGTGGCTGTGTTCATGATATTTGTCAATACAGCATCCTGAAAGAGAATCATCTCTTCCAGAATGTCTTTGTGAAAAGCGCGTATACGGTGAAAAGCTCAAGACGACCTACAAGCATCAGGAAGGAGCCCACCGTCAGCAGGGAATCGGAGAAAATGGAGAAATTACCTGATGGACCTACATCATGCATTCCTATTCCGATATTTCCCAGAAGAAGGAAGCTTGCTGTGAAGCATGTCTCGAAATCATATCCTGAAAGCGAAAAAAGCAGTGTTCCTATGAATCCTGTCAGTATGTATGCCGCGACGAATCCCGCAACGGAGAGAATGACATCGGGCTTCACGATACTCCCGGAATAGATAAGCGGTGTCACAGCTTCCGGATGCAGTCTCTTCCTGATTGCGTTCTTTGCAAGGGAAAGAAGCATTGAGATTCTTATGACCTTTATACCGCCACCTGCAGAGCCCGCACATCCTCCGACGAAGAACAGCATGACGAGAAGCGTCTTCGAGAATGCAGGCCAGAAATTGTAATCGAAAGTCGCGAAACCTGTTGTCGTTATTATCGAAGCAACATGGAATGCTGCGTAACGCATTGCAGTGAAGAAGCTTCCATATGAATTATGGGAATGGAGGTTAAGTGTTATCAGGAGGGTGAATACCGTGATGATAAGAAGGTACTGCCTCAGCTCCGCATCTCTTATCACGTCTCTCCACTTTCCTTTCAGCACTTTGAAATAAAGAGCGAAATTAGAGCCTGCGATGATCATGAAGATCGTGACGACTACATCTACATAAGGTGAATGATACCCACCGATAGATGAATTCTTGGCGGAGAAACCTGCAGCTCCCATCGTTCCGAACATGACGGTAACTGCATCGAAAAGAGGTATCTTTATCCAGAGAAGCAATGTCTGGATAAGCGAGAAGAACGCATAGATTGCCCAGAGCGCGAATGCCGTGTGCTGGATTTTCGGGGTGAGCTTGTCTTTAGTCGGACCAACAGATTCTGCACCTACAAGGCTTGTACCCCTCGTTCCCATGAACGGAAGCAACGCGACAAAGAGAACGACGATTCCCATTCCGCCGAGCCAGTTCGTCATGTTCCTCCAGAAAAGGATCGACTTCATCTTGTCCTCGATGGACGAAAGAGCAGTAGCTCCTGTCGTCGTGAATCCCGACATGATCTCGAAATAGCACTGAGGATATGTCTCGAATGTACCTGAGATAAAAAGAGGGAGGGCTCCGAAAGCAGTTGCAAGCACCCATGTCAGGGTTACAAGAAGATAACTATCCTTCGGCTTGATGACTATCTTCTCCCCTCTTGTTCCTGCAATGAGGAGAAGGGAGAAACCGAGCATGGCAGCTTCGGTTATGCTGAAAGCCTTTATTCCCTCCGGCTCATCATAATAGAAAGCGAGAGCCAGGGAAATCGCCATCAATGCAGCAACAAGAAGGTGGATATAGGCAAGGAGCCTAAGAACCGAACGTGTATGAATCACTGGAACAGCTCCTTGAGATAACCGCTATCTTCATGGCGTATCGCCATGATCAGGCTGTCTCCAGAGGTGAAGGTATATTCACCATCAGGTATGAATGAACTTCCATCGGGTTTCTTCGCACCTGCAAGTACTATACGGCTACGGAATTTGACATCCTTAAGCTTCTTGCCGATGAAACGGAAATCATCCTGGACGATGTACTCGTAGACTTCAAGATCTCCGTTGAAGAGAGTATGCATTGCGGAAATACCGTCTCCGCGGAGGAATCTTATTACCGCGTCGCTCGTAACATCAGTGATTGAAAGAGCAACATCGACATCGAGGGAAAGAGCGAATTGAACATAGTTCGCGTTCGACTTTATCTGAGCGATAGCCTTCTTCACACCGATTTTCTTCGCATAGCCAGATGTTACGATATTAAGCTCATCATTATCTGTCAGGCTTAAAAAGAGATCCGCCATTCCAAGATCCTCATTCTCCCATACAAGCTCATCCGTGATGGAGGCATTGAGAACCATTATCTCAGGATAGAGGGAGGCGAATTCTTCTGCCATAGCGGAATCCTTCTCAACAAGTCTTACCTTCTTTCTCTCGCGAGGAGTGAATGTATTGAGAAGGAAGCGTGTTATACGCGTTGCCCCGAGGATGACGATGTCATCAGGCTCTGAATATACGGAGCTCATCTCAGAACCGCTGAGCGCGGCATACGCCTGATCGCTGTCCGTGATGATTGCCAGGATATCACCTTGCTTAATCTCCGTGTCACCTGAAGGAATGATAACCGATGCGTTACGATAGATTGCAGTAACAACAAAATCATAAGGAAGATTCTTTCTCAGGTCGGAGAGCTTGCTACCGTTTCTTATGGCACCCTCACCTTCTGGGACGGTAAAGAGTATGAAATCAGTACCAGGGAAGATTATCGTATCCTGATAAAGCCCGTAACGGACTGTATCGACGATTCTGAGAGCGCCTTCGAGATCTGGATTGATGAGATGCGTGATTCCGAGAATCATATGCGGAAGCTCCGCCTCTCCAAGGTATCCGGAGGATCTGATGACCGCGATTGTATTCTCGACATCAGGGAAAGCGGATGCGATGATTCCGCAGCTTACGATGTTTATCTCATCTGAATCAGTTGCGGCTATGACGGTATCGGCATTCTCAGCACCAGCCTCCCTGAGCTTCTCGATATCTGTTCCAGATCCGCATACGGAAAGGCAGTCCAGCCTTGCCTCGGCAATCTGACAGCGTACTGCACTACGATCAAGAAAAGTAATAGAAGCACCTTCTGCTGAAAGGTGCTGCGCAATTCTCAATCCACGACGACCGGCGCCAATAATAAGAACATTCATTTTATTTCAACACCAAAAAAGGAGCCCGGATTCCAGGCTCCTCTGAAATTATAAATCAATAACCGAAAAGTGGTATCTTTGCAATATACGGCAGATAAGTGAATACAAGAAGAAGGGCAACCATTACAAAGAACAATGGAAGCATCTTCTTTGCCGTATTCTCAAGCGATGTCTTACCAACAGCACAGCCAACGAAGAGTGCAGAACCTACTGGAGGTGTGCAGAGACCGATAGCGAGGTTGAAGATAAGAACGATACCGAAATGAATCGGCGACATTCCGAGCTCCGTAACAACAGGAAGGAGAATCGGTGTCATGATCATGATAAGCGGTGCCATATCCATGAAGCAGCCAAGGATGAGAAGCAAGATATTTATGATGAGGAAGATCACGTATGGGTTGTCGGAGAATCCGATGAGACCATTTGTGATTGCTGCAGGAATCCTGAGGCGTGTCATCATATATGCGAATGCCTTAGCTGTAGCGATAAGCGTGAGAACGACTGCGAGTGTCTTAAGAGAATTCTTGATGACCTTACCGAAGTTCTTGAGCTTGTCAGCACGGAATATGAAGTATGTGAGGATAAATGTGTAGAAACATGCTACAGCAGAGCTTTCCGTAGCTGTGAATACACCTGCACCTGTTCCGACGAGGATGATGATGAGTGTGAACATAGGAAGGATTGCGTTTACGACAACCTGCATACACTTGCCCATCTCAATGTCGAAAGCACCAAGTGAGATTGAAATCCAGCCTTCACCTTCTGCCATCTTGCCATGCTTGACGGAAGAATCATGCTTCTTGAACTTGATCCATCTGACTCTGTCGTTCTTGAACATCTTCTCGCCCTTCGGGAAGTTGTACTTCTTGCCGAGGATGAGACACATGAGCATGAAGCCGAGTCCGAGACAGATTCCAGGAGCGAATCCTGCATAGAAGAGCTGACCGATGGATACACCACCACCTGCTGCGAGAGCGTAGATAACCATGTTATGTGATGGTGGGATAAGAACGCCCTGGCAAGCTGTAGTAACAGTAAGACCTACAGTGAACTCCCTGTCATAGCCCTGCTTAACCATCATCGGGATAACAACAGAACCAAGTGAGGATACGTCAGCAACAGCTGAGCCTGAGATTCCGCCGAAGAACATCGAGTCGAGACAGTTAACGTATGCAAGACCACCGCGGAAGCGTCCTACGGCGAGGTTTGCAAGATCGACGATCTTATCGGAAATCTGGCCTGCAGCCATTATTTCACCCATTACGATGAAGAACGGGATAGCAAGCATCGTGAAGTTGCTAACACCATCGATCATCATTCTGACCATTGTGGTCGGATTTGTACCCGGTACGAATACAGTAGACGCAATGGTTGAGATGAGCATTGCGAATGTTACAGGTACCTTGAAAGCCATCAGAAGGAAGAAACCTCCGATGAGCACAATTATAGCCATTGTTGTACTAGCCATCAGTTATTTCCTCCATTAGCTTTATTCTCTGCCTCCTGCTGCTTGAGAAGCTCCTGATAGTCAACCTCTGGCTCACTATAGAGAAGATCTTCTGGCTTAAGGATTCCAAGCAGGAAGAGAATTGAGTCGAATGTCATAACAAAGCCACCAATAGGGGCTGGAATATACTGCAGCCATGTCGGCCAGCCTGTCATAGGCAGATAGCCTGGTCTGAGACGTGCAATATACATAATTCCATAATAAAGAAGGAATATTCCGCAGATAAGCGTTGCGATATCCGAAAGGACATCCATGAACTTCCTCATCTTTCCACCCTTCGGGAACCTCGTATATACCATAGTAACAGAGATATGCATATGATCCCTTACTCCGATGGCACAGGCAAGGAATGTAAACAGTGTTACAAGAAGACGGGGAATCTCCTCCGCCCATGTTATTCCCGAATTAAAGCAGAAACGCAGTACGACATTCATGAATACCGTACAGAGCATGATAACAACTGCAATCTGAGCGATTGTCAGGATAATTTTATGGCACCAGTGATTCACAAGGACTATGTAAGCTGTGAACGGCACCTTGCCATCCTTGTACTGGCTTTTGTCAATTGCCAGCTTGTTCTCCAGAAGCCAGCTTCTGGTCTTTTTCGATTCGGACATTGTCCGCCCTCCCATTCAGTAAAAACAATAATACGGGGGCAAAACCCCCGTATGGTTATATAAAGACTCAGAGTCCTGTGTTCTGGATCTGCTCGATGAGGTCCTCATATCCTGCGCCGTACTCAGCATAGATAGGAGCCATTCTTTCCTGGAACTCTGCAAGTGCTTCCGGAGTAAGCTCTGTGACTGTTACGCCCTCAGATACAACCTTCTCCTCAGAAGACTTCTCGCGAAGAGCCCACTGCTCGATCTCGTATGCCTGTGTTTCCTTTGCGCATTCCTTGATGATCTCAACATCTGCCGGGTCAAGAGTCTCGAGAACTGCCTCAGAAGCAAGAAGGATCTCAGGAACTCTTGTATGTCCGTCGAGTAAGAAGTATGGAGCTACCTGGTAGTCGCCCATTGACTCGTATGTTGGCCAGTTATTCTCAGCACCGTCGATTGTTCCCTGCTGGATAGCAGAATAAACATCGTTTGGTCCGATACCTGTTACGCCGTTACCACCGAGAAGCTGAACCATCTCAACCATCATTGCGTTGTTCTGGAGTCTGATCTTGAGACCAGCCATGTCTGCAACAGATGTGATAGGAGTCTTTGTGTAGAAGTTTCTAGCACCAGCGTCATAGTAGCAGAGACCTACGAGACCTGAACCAGAAGCCTGGATCTCGTCAAGCATGTTCTGTCCGATTTCGCTGTTGAGAACCTGCCACATGTGATCTCCATCCCTGTAGAGGTATGGGAGCTGGATGACGTTGAGAGCTGGTACGTAGGAAGCAACAGGAGATGCAGAAACTCTTGCGAATGCAAGGTCACCGATCTGGAGAGCTTCGATTGAACCTGTCTCCTCACCATAGAGTGTACCACCAGAGTAAACATCAATCTTGATTCTACCCTCAGTTCTCTCTTCAACAAGACGAGCAAACTCATAATCAGCAAGTGTTGTAGGATAACCCTCAGCGTGGACTTCTGAAAGTGTAAGAACTGTCTGACCCTTCTCTGCGCTGCCGCCAGCTACGAGAGGGAGTACGAGTGCAACTGCAAGAATCAGAAGTACTGCTGCAACTGCAAGAAGCAGAAGTACTGCAAGTTTCTTCATAATAGTTTCCTCCTTATTTAGAAACCAAAACTATATTCTTGTAAATTTTCATACATATGTGCATTCTTTGCAAGCGTGAATTTCATTCACTTTACATAAAATTCACATATTATTGTCACTCAGTGAAGCCTGGAAGTCCTTCAATCGCATATGCTCTTACAGGACATGAGTCCAGACCGAGTATCGGAAGCGGGGCATATGACATGAAGAACACATCGCTTTCAAGCTCATCAAGATTCTTCAGGACCTCGAGGAAAGTGATGTTCTCAGCAAGGAGCACATCATGGAACGGCTTCACGTCATCGTTGGAGCTCTCAATCGAAACTCCATCACCGAAACCTATGCACTTCGCCTTGTGGTCACGGAACCAGATGGCAGTTTCCTCATTGACTCTGAGTCTCTTATCCTCCGGTGTATTTGTCTTCTCCGTGAAAGGAGGAATCCTGTATGGGCTGTCGATGATTACAATCGTGTCATCCTTCATCTTCGGCAGGCAGTATTTATCGAGCATTGCAGGAGTTATGTATCCTCTCGGCTCCGCATCCGGAATCTCGACATAGATTGCACGGCCCATGAAACGATCGAGCGGAAGCTCTGCCACGCTCGGCCAGTCATCACTGTGGTGATACGGACATTCGCAATGTGTACCAAGGTGGCTTGTGAGATCCATAATCGTATGGAAATCAGGAATAGGACCACCTGTATTGAATCTGTAAAGATGGCATCTTCTTGTCTCAGTCTTCGGATCAAGAAGCTTCGTCAGATCAACAACCCTGAGATTGCCGAGCATGTATGAACTCATAATATCTCCTTCAGCAGCCAATGCTGCTTATTTCCTCTTTTGCATGGATCATATCGACAGCCGCCCTCTGATAAGGAACATCAAGGCCGAGAACTTCAGCCCTTGCTGTCACATAACCCGAGATATAATCCACTTCGGTTTTCCGACCGTTTTTTAGATCGGAATAAATCGATGTATAGGCGTTATGGCTTGTTCTGGTCTTCTCATAAAGTTCCCGTCTCACTTCATCGTACGAGAAGCGATAGCCATCTCCTGCGGCAACCATAACAGCTTCCTCTAAAAGCTTTTCGACAATAGAAAATGCACCGGAACTTCTTCCCAGGCTATCAATTGAGCACATAAGGAGTGCTGTAGCGGTACTCAGCGACGCGTTTGTAAGAAGCTTTCTCCATATATCACGCATCACACAATCAGAGACTTCAGTCTCTATTCCAGCACTGCTGAAAGCGTCCTTGACCCATTCTGACGACGTTGATATGACCGTCTTTCCGCAACCTCCATGATTTATCGTACAATCATCGATTACAGAGGCATTATGCTCAGTGACACCTATTATGATTCTCTCCTCGGGAAAATACCTTCTGAGCTCCTCAAGATGCCCCGCACCATTCTGAAGTGTCATTATATAAGCACCTTCCGGGATATATTCCTTATACGCCTCTATCGCTCCCGCTGTCGCTGTCGATTTGACGAAGAGAATCACAAGATCCGATGATGATATGGCAGATTTATCGGATGAAAAGACAGGGCGACAGATTATCTCCCCCTCCCTGCTTATAACCCGGATTCCATTTACGTTTCTCTTCTCCGTTCGTTCAGCATTACGTGAAAACACCGTAACGGGAGAAAATGATGAAAGCATGGAAGCATAGAGCACTCCCATTGCGCCATCGCCTATTATGGATATCCTTTTTCCGTTATTCACGGATAAAGATTACAATCCAGCAGGATTCGACGCAAGGGAAAACACTGAAAAGAAGAGGAAATACTCATTACAAAAGATCCTTAAAGGACATGATATATCTGTCCGAAACTGCCGACATACGCTCCTTGCCCTCAGGGCAGGAGGCATCATAGACACCTATAGTAATGAAGCCTGACGAACGTGCTGTGACCAGAGGCGTGAGCATATCCTCGAAAACGGCAATTCTTTCAGGTGCATCTCCAAGTCTCGAGGCAGCTTCAAGGAATATATCTGGATGGCTTTTATCCCTTCCCGTCTCCTTTGTCGTGAGAACTGCGGTGAAATATCCGAGAATACCATTTGATGAGAGCACCGATTCAGCAGGCTTTCTCTCAAGATCTGTCGCGGCAATCATCGGAATACCTTCACCTTTCAGTTTCTCAAGAAATTCCGGAACGCCTTCCTTCAGCTTTATCGTATGGGCATATGCATATTCCGACATCGCTTTCCACTCATTCATGATCGCTTCCGGGGATTCATCGAGTGAAAATCGTTTTATCGTATACTCGGCAGCCTGGGAAAAACTCATCGAATTCAGTGCATCGATGTAATCATCGGGCATGACGATAGAGCGCTTCTCCAGAAACGCCCTATCGATATCCCCCCAGATTCCCATAGAATCCGCAAGGGTTCCATCTATATCGAAGATGCATCCTTTCAGGATAGCCATAGCTCTTTCAGCTCCTTAGCGCTTTTCTCGGGATCTGGAGAGGAAACAACCGCTGATACAACAGCTATGCCCTCGATACCAAGCCCTTTATATCTGGGGGCTGTTTCCTTGTTGATACCTCCGATGATCACGATAGGAATCGTAACAGCTTTTCTAATCGCAACAAGCTCTTCCATTGTGACGCTATCAGCATCGGTTTTCGTTGCCGTGGGATTCATTGCACCGACTCCGAGGTAATCAGCACCATCCTCCACAGCTTTGACAGCCTCTTCCACAGATGATGCAGAGACACCGACAAGCATGTCCTTTCCAACAATCTTCCTGACCGCGGAACAGGGGATGTCGCTCTGTCCCACATGAACACCTTCGGCACCGATTGCAAGCGCTATGTCGACTCTGTCGTTGATGATGAGAGGAACGCCATAGCGTTTCGTTATCTCGTGCACAGCCTTTGCTTCTTCATAGAAACCGCGTCCGGAGATGCTTTTCTCCCTCAGCTGGATTATCCCAGCTCCGCCCTTTAACGCTTTCTCAACGCTTTCCTCTATCGTCTGGCTCGACATCAGATCCCTGTCCGTACAGACGTACAGAGAATAATCGATCCTATCTGGAAGCATACTCAACGCCTCCATGCCCAAGGAGAGTGGAATCATCCATCCTACTCAGCGCATCGATTATCGCTACCCGCAGGCTTCCAGTACCTTTATCCTTTGCTTCTGCATATCCCATCTCTCCTGCAATTCCCATCGAGAGAATTGCGGCAACAGCGGCCTCGAATCCGTCAGACACAGCTCCACGGAAAGCTCCGGTTATGCCGGTAAGCATACAGCCTGTTCCTGTAATCATTCCCATCTCCCTGCACCCTGCATGGATACGAGCGACACGTGTGGAGTCAACGATTGTATCAACAGCACCGGTTATTGCAGCAACGGTATTGAACCTGTCAGCAACAATGGATGCAACAGCAACAGGATCGGTGTCTTTATCAGTCAGTCCTGAATCCACTCCTTTCGTCCTTGATTCAAATCCTGCTATATATGACATCTCGGAAAGATTTCCTCTTATTATGCTGAAGCGAACCACAGAAAGAAGCCTGTCGACGGTGCGGCATCTCAGAGCTGAAGCTCCGGCTCCGACCGGATCGAATATAACAGGAACGGAGTGTTCGTTTGCGCTTTTTCCCGCAGCGACCATCGACTCAATCGTCCTTGCGTTCAGCGTTCCGATGTTGATGACAAGCGCAGAGCTTACAGAGGCGATCTCCCCAGCCTCATCAATATCATCAGCCATGATAGGAGAACCACCTATCGCGAGAATCGCATTCGCAACATCATTCACCGTCACATAATTAGTCATGCAATGAACCAGAGGGCATTTCTCCCTCAGAAGTGAAACTGCATTATCCATCATCTTCCTCCCGCCATCTGCCAGAATTTCAGCTCGTGAAGGCTTGCTTCCCTGAAGATATCGGAAAGCTGTTTCTTTCTCTCCACACTCACGCCTTCGCATTTATTATTACAATATTCAGTCCAAATTCGGCAGCATTCATCATACCATTTATTTGTATAATCACTTACAAGCGGACCATAATATGTATCCATAACCTCTGGATGCCGCTTCAGCGTTTCCTTGAAAACATATTCATAACCAAGCATGCATGGCATGACAGCCATGAGAATTCCAGGAAGATCATCACTCTCCGCAGACTTGATGAGGAAGTCTGTGTAGTTAACACAGGCAGGAAGCCTTTCAATTGTCTCCACATCATCATCCGTCATCCCATTGTCCTTGAGATATGAAAGACGTGTCGCATTCTCGCTGTCGTTCACATAACCGAGGACCGAGTAGAAGAACTGCATATCCTTCAGAGTTTCCGACTTGAACATCCCCATAGCAAACGCCTTGAGATAGTAGCGAAGATAAATGCTATCCTGCACGATATAATCGTAGAACATCTTCTTATCAAGAGTTCCTTTTCCGAGTTCCTCGAGAAACGGCTCATCAGCCGCCGCTTTCCAGAGATCAAGGGAATCTCTGATGATGTCATCCATAAAACTCATATATTCTCCTCCTTTTCACTGAAGAATCTGAAGAAATGATTCGTAGGGCCATTGCCCTTACCAAGTTCAAGAGAGTGCTCTATCGCGCCTGTGACATACTCCTTCGCGAGCCTTACCGCTTCATCCATCGCATTGCCGAGTGCGAGATAAGAGGCAATGGCACTTGAAAGAGTACAGCCTGTTCCGTGCGTATTCTTTGTATTTATTCTCTTCGTCACATATGTGCTGAAGCCTTTATCGGAAAGAAGCACATCCTCTGCGTCTCCCATATAATGACCGCCCTTAACAAGAACGGAGGAAGCACCCATCTTCTGGATAATCTCCGCAGCTCGCTTCATGTCATCGATTGTCTCGATCTTCATACCGGAAATCTTCTCAGCCTCTGGAATATTCGGCGTAAGCAGCTTGGCTCGTGGAATGATTATCGAGATGAGGGCATCTATCGAATCCTCCTGCATCAGAGGACAGCCGTTCTTCGCATACATGACAGGATCTATGACAACGTTGTCGGGATTATAGAAGGAAAGGCGCTCGGCAACTGCCTCCATGCACTCTGGCGTTGAAAGCATTCCAACCTTGACGGCATCCGTTCCGATATCTTCGTAAACAGCGTCAATTTGATCTTTTATGACAGCTGGCGAGACATCCTCGATTGAAATAACACGGGAAGTGTTTTCCGCAACAACGGAGACTATTACCGACATCCCGAATACACCGAGAGCGGACATGGTTTTAAGATCAGCCTGGATTCCGGCTCCACCGCTGCAATCCGAGCCGGCAATGGTCAAAGCTCTTTTATTCATTCATCCTCCTCAATACCAGAGGAGGAATCAGCAAACTGCTCCCTACGCTGGTATTAACCAACAGGTTCCAAGGGTCAGGTTTTACCTTCTCAACTCCTACGAGTTCCCCTGCAATTTACAGCGATTGTAGCACTATGGATTCACAAATTCCATGGAAAAAGAACAGATTGCCAAGTTTTTCGGCTATCATATGGTCATGATAAAAATCATTCAGGCTGACATAACAACACCCAAATGCGATGCAATAGTAAACGCGGCTAACAATACCCTTCTAGGCGGCGGAGGTGTAGATGGAGCCATCCACAGAGCCGCAGGAAGAGGTCTTCTAGAGGAATGTATGACACTAGGAGGCTGTGAAACGGGAGATGCGAAGATGACAAAGGGCTACAATCTGCCGTCCAGATTCGTAATCCACACTGTCGGACCTGTATGGAATGGCGGGAAATACGGGGAAGAAGAGAAGCTCAGAAGCTGTTACAGGAAATCGCTGAAGATAGCAGAGGATAATCATTTCTCATCAATCGCATTTCCTCTCATAAGCGCAGGGGTATATGGCTATCCGAAAAG
>JADIMF010000073.1 GCA_017694915.1 Candidatus Ornithospirochaeta stercoravium | reverse complement strand
GGAGAAGGTTCTTCCTGAGGAGAGGGCTTCTTCTCACCTTCATTCTGAGGTGTTTCACCGTTCTCCTTATAGTCTTTTTCGTCCATAGCGTTAATTTAACTTCATTCTGCATCAATAGGCAAGTGCAGAGGCTGACGCTCTATCGGAAACGTCGCCTCATCTCTTCTCGAAGGGCCTCTGTGCGTTTGATCTTACCAAGCTTCTCATATGCCTCGATTGCGACCTCGAAAGCGGCTTCCGTCTGAATGTCATTATCATATTTCTCAAGAATCCGTATCGCCTGCATCGCATTCTTCGCGGCCTCTTCGTATCGTTTCAGGAACCAGAAGGATGTGGAAACCACATATAGATCGAACCCGGCCGTATATGAATCTTCACCTTTGATTTCCTTATCGATATCATATGCCTTCTTCGCCTGCTCAAGAGCTTTATGATAATTTCCCATATCTATATTCAGCGTCGCCATGTGAATAAGGGTTTCAGAGATCAAAGCATTTTCCTCTTCAGATTCCGCAATATACTTTGCATATGCTTCTGAAAAACATCTGTAGGCTTTTTCCAGCTTCTTGCTTTCCTGATAAGAAATCCCAAGATGGAAAGCTGACGATGCAGCCTGCACATTGTTACCATCTTTCTTATAGAAAGCAAGGGCTTCTTCGAAAAGGGGTATTGCTTCCTCGAATCGCCCTTCATCTATATACATGATGCCAAGATTATAAGAAGCAAGTGCGCTATCTTTTGAATGAGTATCAAGCTTATGATAGATTTCAATGCACTCCCTGATATACCTCATAGCCCTTCTTCGGTTGCCAAGTGCCTCAAATGCTATACCGATATTAAGACGGCAGGCGGCATACGCTTCCGATTCAGAAGTGAAGTGCTTTTCGGCAAATGAAAGAGCTTCCTTGTAATATCCCATCGCATCATCTATCGCACCGCTCTGCTTAAGGCGTACAGCATACTCAGTCAGCAACGTGAAATACAGCATGGAATCCGCATCAATTCTGGAAAGCGCCGCCTTGAATAAGGAGAGCGGCAGCTGCAAGAACTGAAAGTGCTGCGCAAATAGATCAATAAATGAGATATATGCCACGGAACTATCAGTGCCGCACCTATCTACAAGAACCATGAAGAAATCAAGGAGAATTCCATCGGCTTTCACCTCATTTCCTTTTTCTTTATAGAATCTTACAAGGGAAAGAACCTGCCGAAACACGATAGAATCTTCCTTGCAAGCTTCCTTTGCAGTCTCATAGGCCTTAAGCAACAATTCTTCGCATTTTTTCGCGTCACTATCGTGATATGATCCAGCAAGAGATGAATAAGCAGAGGCAAGGCTTCTTTTATTTCCTTTCTCAAGGCAAACAGCCAGCGTGTTTTCCTTGATAGGAAGGATTTCATCGTTTTTACCCATGTATTCCAGGGCAATTTCAAGCCCCTCTTCGATATCAAGGCTTTTCGGATTATCCGCGCCCAGCGTCTTCAGGCAGATATCATATGCGTCACGTAGATATGGATATCCCTTGGTGTCATCATTATAAAGAACAGTTGCAGCCGAAGCGAGGTTATCGAGGATCATAATCAGCATAGAATCATCCTTTCCAAGATATCCGACAGCTTCCTTATAGGCATTCTCTCCTACTTCAATTGCTTTCTCAGGCTTATCGTAATCTGTATATGCTGAAGCAAGCTCAGCAAGAACGGCTATCACTCTCCAGTCATCTTTGCCATAAACACCGAGCATTTTCTCATAGCATTCCTTCAGAATGCGGACAGCCTGACCTGGATTGCTATCGAGATTGTTATAAGCCTTCATGCTCTGGACAAGAATATATGGACCAATATCCATATCATCTGAAGAAACAAGGGAAGAGACCTTCCCGATAATCTTCTTCCTTTCATCCTGCGGAACAGTCATTGATTTCACACAGGAAACAAGCACTCGAATCCATATCTCCGAAGCCGTAATCTTATCTTCATTCAACTGATCAACCGGCAGGATTCTTGCCTCATAATCCCAAAAAGGCATCTGATTGATATCCCTATAATCCTCCATCATGTATCTCAGGCACACAGCTATTGCATAACAAGGATAGTCATCCTCAGCCTTTTCCATTTCGGAGATACGCTTTTCAGCCTCATCAAATGAATAATGGTATACCAATGAAATGATACTCTCTGCTTCAATTCTCAGTTCTGTACGTTCCGACATAACTGCATCCTACACCATTCTGAAGGTTGCTTGAATGTCTATGAGGCACCTTACAAGACAACGATAATATGGTAATATTTCCTAAGAATCAGGGGAGATTCACAATGAAGCTTATTCATAACGAAAACGAAGTAAGGAAATTCTTTGACATTATACTGCCCTCATATTGGGAAACATATGAGACAGCATTCATCTCGATAGCGGCACGGAAGAAGTATCTTCCGGAAGGAACGAATACAAACCTTGGGAAAAGACCGCAGATGCTCGACAGAGATATCATCAGGACAAGGGATTTCGACAGGTATCTTGCAGGTCTGTATCGATTCACTGAAAAGAATGGTTATACAGATGAAGAAGGACTGCCCATTCCTGATGAAGCAAAAGTATTCTATGCAAATATCTATCTTTCGGATTCCATTGCGGCATACGAATCAATGAAAAGCAAGGTCACCAACCCGCTAAGCAAGCTTAGGGGCTTGTGCCCTTGGTGACTAGCCTAAGGTCTTTGAAACCTACGTTATCGCGGAAGATATAGGTACCAGTGGATATAAAAAGGATTCAAAAATCCAACGTCCTAGTCCACTGCTCTACGGCCTGCAGTTAAACAGTTCTGATGGGTAGGAACAGTACTGCCGGCATACATAACCCGCGATAACATTGGCGAAGGACGACGGGGAGGAAGACCCCGTGACCCCAGCGTATAGGGAGGCCTTCTAAGAGGCGATTGTATACGCATTGGAGAAACATGAAGGTATACGTACAATCGAAAAACGGGAACCCCCTCATGCCGACTTCCCCATGCAGGGCAAGGCATCTTATCGAAGCCAAGGAAGCCAAGGTCGTAAAAAGGACGCCTTACACCATCAGGCTCACTAACGACTCAACAGAGAATGTACAGCCTGTAACCCTTGGCGTAGACGCTGGCCATGCCCATATCGGCCTTTCCGCTTCAACGGAAAAGGAAGAGCTTTACAGTGCCGTTGTTAAAACAAGAACAGACGTACATGAGCTTATGGTTGAGAGGCGTTCACTTCGTTCAGACAGAAGAAAAAGGAAGACAAGATACAGAGCGCCCCGGTTCAGCAACAGGAAACGTCCGGAAGGCTGGCTTACCCCTACAATGGAATGCGGAATCCGCACCCATGAGAGCGTAATTGCGGATGTCTATAAGATTCTCCCGATTTCGAAGATAATCGTCGAGACCGCTTCCTTTGATATCCAGAAGGCGAAATACCCTGAGATTGAAGGCAAGGAGTACCTGAACGGAGAAACGAAGGGCTATAAGAATACGAAACGTTACGTGAAGGCCCGGGATGGATACAAATGCCGCAACTGTGGTTCAAAGAAAGAACTTGAGGTCCATCATAGAAGACCACGCAGCAAGGGAGGTTCTGATCGCCCAGGAAATCTCATTACGCTTTGCCATGAATGCCATACAGACTATCATGACGGAAAGATAAAGCTCCATACAGGGAAACCCGATCTCACTTCATTCAAGGCAATGACAGCGATGAACACGATGCGATGGTTTCTTCTTGATAGGCTATCTGCCAGATACTCCGATGTATCGAATACTTACGGATACCTGACAGATTGGACGAGAAACGAACTCAGATTGGAAAAGGATCATCATATTGATGCCTTCTGTATTGCAGGAAACACTGAAGCTATCCGTACAGATGTTGTATATGATATCAGAAAGGTTAGATCGCACAATCGCAAGCTTCATAAGGAGAAGCTAAGAAAAGGTGGTAAACGCCAAGCTAATCAGGCTCCGCGTTTCGTAAAAGGATTCAAACTATCCGACAAGGTTCTTTACAACGGAAAGGAAGGAACTGTTACGGCTCGTAAATCTGATGGAAGACTGAATATCAGATATTCTGACAATTCATTGGATAAATATATATCCATGAAGAAAGTAAGATTGCTGGAACATCCAAATACAAGAATCTACACAAGGAGGATACCAAATTCCGCCCCTACCCAAGGGTAGGAGTTCCCTTTGGCTACACGTTATGGCTGAAATTGATAGAGAAATAATGTCTCATGCTATAACAGGTCATAATGATATTGCACATGCATTGGGAAACATAAGAAATCTGCATGGGCTCTGGTACACGATTATCCAGAACACTTACTCCCGCAAGCTCTGGATTGATTACGATGTCGACATTACAGAAGAGTACGACAAGGAAAAACTTGCAAAGGATGTTCTGGATGAAATCGACGCATTTGCAGGGAAGATTGTGAAAAAGCATGCTGTAATCACGCACGGCGGTACACATATCCTCCTTGCTGCCGCAAACAACGGAACAGCATTCTCAAAGGAATTCAACCCGGAAACACTTCTTAAGTATCTACAATCATCTTTCGATGATAAAACAAAGGAAATTATCATCAACCGCAATGGAATGATTCCACTCCCAGGTACAATGCAGGGAGGGTTTCCTGTGCATTTCATCTGCTGAGTGAACGTACCGAGAAATATTCCGGGTTTTCATCTTCGCCAAGCATATCAAGCGAAAGCCTGTCTCTTCCTCCAAGAAAGCGGGAGAAGAAAGCTTTTATACCGCTTCTGTCTTCAAGGACAAGCGAATAAGGGATGCGAAGATTCTTCTCCATATCGGAGATTTTCCTCTCTCCGTCTTTAAGGATTATCCTGTCTCCTTCTCTTGATGTCCTGAGGATTACAGGAGGTACAAGTTTTGAAGTGTCTATTCTGAGAGTAAGATTATCATGATGAGGAGTTACTCCAAGCAGGATATTTCTATACCGCGCTTCATCTTTCTCGAAAAGCGTTACGAAATCACTGATTGATGGATAGATCCTGATCTCATCTGAAGTAAAGAAGAAAACTGCAGGAGAAATAATGATACGCCCCTTACCCTCTTCCACCTTACTGCATACATCATCAATCAGAGAGCGTGAGACACGGTTCTTCTTCTCACCGAATGATGAAAGAACAGAATAAACAGCTTCTTCTTTCTGAAACGGAAAGGCTCCGATGAATTCATTCCTATCCAGTGTCTTATAGAAATACCTATCGGATATCTTTATAGATGGGATCCTGTTTCTGAATGCCTCTGTATTCTCCGCAATGCGGGAAAGAATATCCCTTTCAGTATCCGAGATGAGCGGCATTATATTATGCCTGATATCATTCCGGAGATAATCCGTATCGCTGTTCGTTGAATCTTCTGAGTATTCAAGCTTTCTCAGCTGGAGGTAATCCATTATCTCACTCTTCGGAACGGAGAGAAGCGGACGGAATATCTTTCCGTCTTCTCTTCTTATCCCCTGATATGAAGTGAATGGAGATCCTGAGAGGATACGCATCAGGACTGTTTCTGCCTGATCTTCTCTATGGTGTGCGGTAAGTATCCAGTCGAAATGCTCATTATCAGCTTTTTCCCTGAGGAGTCTGTATCGCACTTCCCTCGCTGCAGCTTCAACACCGCAGTCCTTTTCCTTTGCGAGTTTTGTTATCTCACCTTCAGGGACGTTAATTATCGTGAGAGGAATATTAAGTCTTTCTGCATTTCTTATATTGAGCTCAATTTCCTCTCTGAGCTCTGTTTCTGGTCTGAGATGATGGTTGACATAGACAGCTTCAGTTCTATCTCCTGCCGCTTCAGATAATACGGACAGCAGGAAAAGAGAATCAGAACCGCCAGAGAAAGCGACAAGCAGCTTTCCCTCCGGAATAATGACTCCGTCAGGAATTCGCCCACTGCTCAACGCTTTCAAGCTTCTCTCCTCCATAAAGCCTGAGGATAGCTTCCGCAGCCTTTTCCTCAGCCTCATCAACCTTCTTCCTGTCCTCATCTGAAAAACGCGTGAGGACATGGTCAATCACCTTCACGCCTTCGTCAGGTCTTCCTGTTCCGATATATACACGGATGAAGTCAGACCCTATATTCGCTATCATCGACTTAAGCCCGTTATGTCCGGCTGATGATCCACCCTTTCTTATCCTTATCTTTCCAGGAGGCAGATCCATCTGGTCGACGACTACAATGACGGTATCGCCCTCCTTGACGCATTCAGGGGCAATGTTTCCAGATGAATTCATGTAAGTCAGAGGCTCAATAAGCACAAGATCCTCAAAGACAGCTTTCCTATAGAGACGGAAACAGCGCTTCCGGAACCTGATGTCCTTCTGCGCTGCTATCCTTTCGACTGTCTCGAACCCGGCGTTATGCCGCGTCCCCTTGTACTTCGCCCCTGGATTTCCAAGGCCGAATACAGTCATTATTTTGTCTCTGTAGCGTCTGCTGCCGGAGCTGCTGCAGTAGCGTCTGCTGCCTCTGCATCATCTGCTGCTGGAGCTGCTTCTTCCTTGACGAACTTAACAGATGCAACTGTTGCCTCAGGATCCTCGTGGATCTTGATTCCAGCTGGAACATTAAGCTGATCGATGCGAAGAGACTCATTGACATCGAGAGCAGATACATCTGCCTTGATGACTTCCGGAAGATCCTTTGGAAGACACTCGATCTCGACTTCGTGGATAACCTGATCAAGAACACCACCCTGACGGCATCCAACTGGATTGCCCTCAAGCTCGATACGTACATGTGTGCGTACTGAGTGACCTGCTGTAACCTCGAAGAAATCGATATGGCGAACGCAGCCGCGGAGAAGATCCTCCTGATATGACTTTACGAATACCATGTGATCTGCATCACCTGCGACGCTGAGTGTGATAAGAGTGGACTCGCTGAATCCGGACTTCTTCATCATGAACTCATGTGCATTTACGATTACATGAAGTGGTTCTGACTTTCCATAGATAACTGCGGGGATTTCACCAGCACGCAGAAGTCTTCTTGATCCTGCTGAACCGAAGTCAGCAGTTCTGAGCTTGGCGCTAAGCGTCTTTTTCTCGTTGCTCATCTTACTTCTCCTTATACTCTCATCGGTCTATGCCGATTACCATTAAGTGCCGAAGCACGAATGTAGATAATAATGAAAGAAACAAAAGCATGCAACTGGGAAGGGTGGACTCGAACCACCGAATGCCGGTATCAAAAACCGGTGCCTTGACCACTTGGCGACTTCCCAATCGTTAAAAAACTAGCAGAAAGATAAAGGCTCGGCAACTATCAGGCCTTGCTGTAGGCCTCTATGATCAATCCCTGAAGCTTCTCTCTGAATGCTGTGCTGATAGGATGAGCGATGTCCTTGTAGCTTCCATCAGGAGCTGTACGCGACGGCATTGCTATGAAAAGACCATTCTGTGACTCAATAATCTTTATATTATGCACAGCAAACTCATTATCGAATGCGACAGTAACATAAGCTTTAAGCTTATCGTTTCCGTCGATCTTCCTTACACGGATATCTGTAATTTCCATTCTCCTCAGTCCCCTTGGCTTATGCCTTTAAATTACAAAGTACTCTGAGAGGATAGCATAATCGGGGAAATTTTCAACCGCACAAACATGCTCTGGTGTCGGAAGCAGGAACCATGATGAGCCAGAACCAGAGAGGGATATATAACATTTTTCCATAGCTTCTTCCGAGAACGGAACACTGCCATTATATAGAAGCTCGAAATCGTTTGGATGGGTGATCCTAGAAGGGAAAGAAGATGAAAGAGACGGAAGATGGCGTTCCGGACGCTTTATCGCATCGAGTTTTCCATAGGCATTCCCTGTGGATATTCTCTCCTTCGGAAGGAACAAATAGAGAGGACTGCCGTGCGGAACAGCAGTCTCAGCAACAGCTTCCCCCTTCCCCGTTACAAGCGCACCGCTGTAACCTGATACGAAAAACGGGACATCCGATCCTATCTCAACGGATTTCTTCACAAGTGCGTCTTTATTAATCGGAAATGAGAAATATTCATTGAGAGCATTGAGAATCGCCGCGGCATCGGAAGAACCACCTCCAAGACCTGCTTCCACGGGGATTCTCTTATCTATTGCGATATCCAGAGAGAAACGGATTCCCGTCCATGATGAAAAGCAAAGTGCTGCTTTTTCCATCAGGTCCGTTCCCTCTCCGATATACCTCTCATTCCCCTTTATCGTGACAGAAGTCTCGCTGGCTTCGCTTATTTTCGCCTCGATGGAATCAGAGAGCGAGATACGGGCTATTATAGTTTCAATATCATGATAGCCGTCTGGACGTTTATTCCCTACAAGAAGTCCTATGTTTATCTTCGCGTTCGCCTCAAGAAGCATCCACGATCCTCCTGAATTCATTCAGAGCATCCCCACTATCCCAGAAAGCGGAAGCTGATGGATTGAGAGGTGAAGGATGGGGAAAGAATATAATATTCCCATCCCATGTCCTTTTCAGAGCGGCTTCTGAGAATCTTCCTATTGCTATCACAGAAGAGGGCATGATGATATCGAGAGCACGCTGCAGATAACTGTCACAGATCGGATAGAGCTTCTTCCTGTCTTCGGAGGGAAGTTTATCAGGGGTGATATTCGTATTCCCATCGATAAAACATAACGGGCAATAATTCAATACAGCAGCGACAGAGAAGAATTCTTCCTTTCTGCCATAGGCCTCAGCCATAGTCCAGAATCTTTTTCCAGAACCTTCCCTACGCGTTGTCTCCATTCCTGTAATCTTCTTGCTCTCCGATTCAACAACAGGTTTACCCACCTGTCCATTTATCCCAAGGTAACCCTTCACAGCCTCGATATCACCGAAGGGAACACCTGTCTGGGTCATTCCATATGGACCTGGATTCATACCGAGAAATGCTGTTTTCGGAGTGTTCTCAAGAGACATCTCAAGAAATGCAGCAAAATTATCCCAGGCGTAATCGAGCGGATTGTATATGACTCCATCGAATGAAAGACTGAGGGCAGAAAGCTCCTCGCTCATCGCCTTATATAGTGAAATCATGCTATGTATTCTGCCGCTCATATCCAGAGTGTAGCCAAAAGAGAGTTTTTTGCATATTCTGTAGCCATGGGAGCGATAAAGGGCATCATCCTCGACAAGGACGGAACGCTCTTCGATTATGGCAAGGTATGGGGACCGGTTCTTTCATCTGCGATCTCCAGAGGCCTGGCGAAGGCGAAGATGCCAGAGAAAAGGAAGAACGAGTGCATAAGCGACTTCTGCCGTATCGTGGGAGTCGATGGGGATGGCAATACCTATCCCGATGGCATCATATTCCGTCATGACAAGCTTCTCAGCGCAACCTTGCGTGTTCTCAGCCTGACATTCCACTACCGCATGAATCCATGGAGAGTCTGGAAATCAGTAAAAGGAATACTCAACCATGAGGATTTCGGCCTCTCCGAGCGTCTTGAACATATGACGTTTCCATATGTGAAGGAAGTCATTAAGGCAATGCACGACAGAGGGTACATAATAGGCATCGTCACCACAGATACAGATATCTCCACAGAGCTCTTTCTGAAGAAAATGGAAATAACTGAATACATCTCATTCAGAAGAACAAAAGATTCCCCTACCCACAAGAAACCAAATCCTGAAGCCATCCGCGAATTTTGCAGCGAATTTAATCTTGAAAGCAGTGAAGTAGCTGTTGTCGGCGATACGATTGTGGATATGGAATTCGCGAAGGAAGGGAAAGCCGGTTATGCCGTAGCTGTCCTTACAGGTTCCGGAGACATTGAAGGACTGGGTGAAAAAGCGGACGCTGTCTATCCTGAGCTGAAGGATATACTCTCGGATCCTGTTCTTTTCTCTTGATTAAGCTAATTCTTTCTGATAGATGACAAAACATGCGATAGTAAGATATAACTATGCATCGTTATACGGTGGTAATCATTCACTAAAATACCTCGGAAGGAATATAGGATTATGTACGCGTGGGATGAAATAAAAGAATTCAGAGACAAAGGTGCCGTAAAAGGCGAATGGCCGACAATCCCAGAGCTCTTCGAAATGGCTCTGGCACGTTTTCCGGAGCGTCCGTGCTTTACGGTTTTCGAACCGGACAGGAAGGATCTGACATACAAGCAGGCTTATGAGAAGATCATGAAAGGTGCGGCCTTTCTTGTTTCAAAAGGCATCCAGGCGGGAGACAGGGTTCTCCTCAATGGAAAGAACAGCCCTGAATGGGCAATCGGTTATTTCTCTATTCTCGTAGCTGGTGGCATTGTAGTGCCTATCGACAACCAGATGCACATCGACAGATGCATGAGGCTTTCAGAGTATGCGAAAGTCAGATTCGCAATCTGTGATTTCGATGTCCTTGAGAAGATGAAGGGACTTGGCGGAGCATGGTATGACTCGCTTCTCGGCTTTGCGATGCTCAAGGGAAAGAGCGAGGATTATCCAAAGATCTCCGATCTCGACATTGCTCCGCTTGAGAAAAAGGTCGAGAGATCAGAATTCGATGATGCCGCGATTCTCTTCACATCAGGCACAACAGGAAATGAGAAAGGTGCGGTCCTTTCACACAGAAACATAACATCGAATGTTTATCAGGCTGCTAACGGAATGCATGTAGATGAGACCGACGTTCTCTATGCCCTTCTCCCGCTTCATCACAGCTACTGCTGCACCGCAGTTCTCCTTGAGACAATCAGGCATGGTGCGGACTGTCTCTTCGGACATGGAATCATCGTATCCAGGATGATTGCAGATATGAAGATGGGAAAGGTCACGGTATTCATGGGCATCCCTCTTCTCTACAATAAGGTCATTGCAGGAATCTTCAAGCAGGTAAAGGCGAAAGGACCTTTCGTATACGGACTGGTGAGATTCCTGATGATAATCAACGGCTGGTGCAAGAAGATCTTCGGAAAGGCTCCTTTCAAGAAGTTCTTCGATAAGATGATCACATCCAAAGTTGGTCTTGACCACTCGAAGGTGCTCATCTGTGGTGCAGGTCCTCTATCACCGACAGTATTCAAGCAGTACCAGCAGCTTGGACTGAACTTCCTTCAGGGTTATGGCCTCACTGAAACTGCTCCGATTCTCACACTCAATCCACCAGAGCATTTCAAGATCGATTCTGTAGGAAGAGTGCTCAACTTCATCGATATGAAAATCGCAGACAAGGATTCAGAAGGTGTTGGCGAAATCAGAGTCAAGGGACCGAACATCTGCCGTGGATACCTTGATGATGAGGAGAACACCAAGGCTCTCTTCGATGAGGAAGGATATCTCAGGACAGGTGATCTCGGATACCTCGACAGCGAGAATTATCTCTATCTCAAAGGAAGAGCAAAGAACATCATCGTTACAGAAGGTGGAAAGAACGTATTCCCGGAAGAGATTGAGGATATGTTCCAGCTTTATCAGCAGATCGACCAGATACTCATCCGAGGCTATCAGCAGAAGAAGGATGTTCCTTGCGAGTCAATTGAAGCTGTCATCTATCCTTCTGATGAGTATTACAAGGACAAGGGCATGACGAAGGAAGCGATTGAGAAAGAGATTGAAGGAATCGTTACCGAGGTCAACAGAGGTCTTGTCGGATACAAGAAGATCGAGAAGGTGACATTCGTCGACAAGCCGATGGAAGTCACGACAACAAAGAAGATCAAACGTGGTCTTGTAAAATAACCAGAGAGGCGCTTCGGCGCCTTTCTTGCTTTTTTATGCTATATTCATCATATGACAACATTGATAAAGAACGCTCTTATCATCCCGATGACAAAGAGGAACTTCTTCTTTACAGGAGACATCCTCATAAAAGACGGGAAGATAGCCAGAGCTGAGAAGAATATCGAAGAAAAGGCAGATGAGGTAATCGATGCTTCGAGCATGATTGCACTCCCCTCTTTCGTGAACGCCCACACCCACCTTTCAATGGTTCTTATGAGGAACTACAAGGATACATGCGAGAATCTTCAGGCATGGCTTTCCGAGATTTTCCCGATTGAGGACAAGCTCAATGACGAGGATATCTACCAGTCATCGCGCCTCGGCTGCGCAGAGCTCATAGACTCTGGCTGTACGGTCTTTGCCGATATGTACTTCAATGCGTGGGAAACAGTGAAGGCAGTGAAGGAAGCCGGTATCAGAGGAATCATTGGACAGACATTCATGAATGACGGAAATGATGCCGAGTGGAGAATCAAGAACCTTTCACCCCGTATTCTTGAGGCAATCGGAGATGATGACATGTTCCGTCTCGACGCGGCTGTTCATGCCGTTTATACAGCAACTCCGGATTGCTACAGAGTCGCAGCTGAATGGGTGAAAGAAAGAGGCGTCTATCTCAACACACATCTCTCGGAGACAAAGAAGGAGAACGATGACTGCATGAAGACATATGGAATGTCACCGGCAGCCCTTATTGAATCGACAGGCGCTTTCTCCGTTCCTGCATATGCGGCACACTCCGTATATCTTTCAGATGAGGATATGGATATACTGAGCCGAAACCATGTCTCCGCCGTCTATAACCCATCCTCGAACATGAAGCTCGCATCAGGCGTTGCAAAGATAAGGGAGATGAAAGCAAAAGGCATAAACATCGCGCTTGGAACTGATGGTGCTTCGTCGAACAACAATCTTTCCATGATAAAGGAAATGAACATAGGAGCGCTTCTGCAGACTGTAAGCACGATGACACCTTCAGCGGCAACTCCTTATGACATACTCGAAATGGCAACGATAAACGGGGCAAAAGCCATTGGCCTTGATAAGCGTATCGGAACCATAGAGTGCGGCAAGGATGCTGATATCACACTGATCAATACAGATGATGTGAACATGGCGCCTCTCAATGATCCGTTATCCGCACTCGTATTCTCCGCAGACAGGAAGAATGTTGATACGGTGTTCTGCAGAGGAAGGAAGGTAAAAGAACACGGCCTACTTACCACAATAGACAAGAATGAAGCTATTTCAAAGACAAAAGAAAGATGGGAGGATATTCTGAAAAGATGAGCATGAACTACTTCTTTGATAAAGACATCGAAGCATTTGATCTCAGCGATAAATCAAAAAGGAAGACAATCGCTCATGGAAAGAACCTGACAACCTGCCATCTGTATTTTGAAGCAGGAGGAATAGGAGAACCTCATAAGCATCCGCAGACGCAGGTTACGATAGTACTTTCAGGACGCTTTGAATTCACGCTCAACGGTGACACAGTCCTTCTCTCTTCAGGAGATTCAGTCTATATCCCAGGCAATGCGGAGCATTCACTTGTATGTCTTGAGAAAGGCGAGCTGATTGATGTTTTCACACCAGAACGGGAGGATCTCATCTGATGGGAAGTATCAAAGTCTGTGGCCATGCTGAAATCGAAATGGTTCCAGATACAGCCACAATCACCATCAGGGCTGAAGCTGTTGATGACTGGACAGGCGATGCTGTTACGAAGATGTCAATACTGGTGAACAAAGTAATCGACAAGCTACGTAACGAGCATTCCATTCTGATGAAAGACATAAAAACAGGAACATTGTCCGTATCCACAGACAAGGAATACAGCAATGGCCGTACAATCATACACGGACAGAAGGCTGAAGAATCAATAATCCTCACCCTCCATAATATCGACAAGATCGCTCCTGTATTCAACACGCTCTCAGCAATAGACGGTATAGAGATATCTACACCTTCCCTTTCATCATCCAAGGCCCAAGATTATCTTGATAAAGCAAGAAAGGCAGCGGTGAAGGATGCAATGCATAAAGCGAAAATCTATGCAGAAGCCGCAGGCAAGGAACTCGGTGATATCATCTCAATATCGGATATACAGAATGAAGCATGTGCGCTACCAATGAGGAGCGGTATTCAGTACATTCCTGATAATCCGAAGGTCTCAGTTTCTATTGAAATGGAATTCAGGATATGATTGATTTCCTTTTTAAGATGCATTTTCAGGATTCTTAGAATCTTTTATGAAATATTTCCGGAAATTATTGTGAGTCATCTTTGATGCTATTGCACCATTACGTATTCTCTCGATTACAGCATCAGAAAGATGGTCCTTCTTTATTGCAATTCCATTGGAAATCATCTCTTCCAGCTGGTGCATGTCAAAGAAACGAAGCTTGTCATATACAACATAAGAAGGATGCTGAATAAAAGTACAATCACCAGAATCCAAAACACAGGCCCTATCGTATCATCTGCCAGATACAATAGAACTCACGAATGCACAAATACAGGTATCGGAATCGATTATCTTCTCTACAACGATATGAAGATGGCGTTTATTTGCCGGTGCTTCATAGAGAAAAGTATCTCCAACTGAAATGCTCACAGTTTTCTTGCCCTCTGCATGAAATAATTGCTCTTCTGAATCTCTGCGGCAAGCTGTATTTCACCAATGGCCTGATTATATTCTTCACCTTTTTTTTCTGCGCTTAGGATATCTTCAATACTAATCTGGATGGATGAACCGTGCGGATTTTGCCATTCAGGCAGGTTTTTATGGCAGAAATCCACAAGATCCCATTCACTGAAACCTTCGAATTCTGAATTAACTCTTTCAATGATCTCCATTTCCATAGGACTAAGACAATCTACGCCCGGATCCTTCTGTAAAAAAACTTCATATCCGATTGTACGAATACATGAAGCCCAGTATGTTCCAGTATCAGTATTGCTGTCTTTAATTAAATCATAAATCCTACTGATTACAGGACCATTATCCATTGACACATAATTATCTGTTGTAATCGAATTTCCCCAATCCAATATGAATCGACGATCCGAAAGATAAAGTATCTTCATAAGCTTCATATAGTTCATGCGTCCTTTATTCAGCCCCAGAAGATAAGCTGAGGCCTGCGTTGCTTTATGTTCATCAAATACAAATGATACAGAATACTGCATACCAGTTGCCTCCATCTATCAATTATAACAGATAATTCCGCTACATGATGATGAAACTGATTTTTACACAAATATTATGTACACAATAAACAAAAAAGACCTACCAACCGGTAGGTCTAGAGCGGGAAACGGGACTTGAACCCGCGACATCCACCTTGGCAAGGTGGAGCTCTACCACTGAGCTATTCCCGCAAATTGTGTACCCTCTAGTCTGGGCTGTATGCGAGAGGTGGGACTCGAACCCACACACCGAAGTACTAGTTCCTAAGACTAGCGTGTATACCAGTTTCACCACTCTCGCGGTGAGATGAGCCGCAAAGGGATCGAACCTTTGACCCGCAGATTAAGAGTCTGCTGCTCTACCAGCTGAGCTAGCGGCCCATAAATTGCTGCGCCCTGCAGGACTCGAACCTGCGACCTGCGGATTCGAAGTCCGACGCTCTATCCAGACTGAGCTAAGAGCGCGTTCCTCCAATGGAGGTAGCTTGGGTGGAAGAAGGGGATCGAACCCTCGACAAGCAGATCCACAATCTGCCGCTCTACCGCTGAACTACTTCCACCATGATGGAAAGCTTGGCGTTGCCTAGCAATTTCAACGACAACGAATATCTCAGAAACAGAAGGAATTGTCAACAGGTTGAAGACGAAATTATGCAAAATTTATCGTTCTCTGCTGCAACTCCTTCAAGCAGCTGAAATTACTTTTCTTCAAACAGTTTTGCGACTTCGTTTCTCTTCACCTTCTTCGTGCTTGTCATCGGGAGCGGTGAATAGTAAACATCGACTTTTGTTATCCTCTTGTAGCTCTGAAGAGATCTGTTGACGTTATCGACAAGTTCATTGAGATGCTTCTCAATCACAGTCTTATCATTACCAACGGAATCAGCATATTCCTTAGAAGGAACGAGGATTATCCTTATACCCTCCCTCTTCATGGCTTTATCGGCCATATATCCTATGACACAGACCTGATCAAGCTCATTGTAAAGCTGGAACTGATCCTCTATCTCCTCTGGGAAGACGTTCTTTCCACCTTCCGTTATGATGACGCTCTTAGCTCTTCCCGTAAGATAGAGGTATCCATCCTTATCCTGGTAACCCACATCCCCTGTATTGAGCCATCCATCTTCGGTAAGGACTTCCCTCGTTGCCTCAGGATTCTTGTAATATCCTTTCATTACCATTGGTCCCTTGATGTATATAAGGCCATTTCCATCGCTGTCAGGATTGACAATCTTGACCTCCACGTCTGGGAACCTCTTTCCAACCGATGCTGTCCTGAATGCCTCTACAGGATTTACATGGGTAATCGGGGAAGCCTCCGTAAGGCCGTAGCCCTGCACGAATTTCACACCAAGCTGATTGAACATCCTGAATGTAGAGACAGGAAGCGGACCACCTCCGGAGATACAAACCCTGATATTCTCGAATGAGAGCTTCTCAAGAAGTGACCTGAAGAGCTTTTTGCCTATGTTCTTTCCTGTAAGCGCCTGCCAGAAACCAGAGAAAACCATCATCGTCCTGACAAAAGCATATGTCAGCCTACCCTTCTTCTTAACACCTGCCATAAGAGAAGCAATCATTTTGTTGTAGAGCATCGGAACCGACATGAAGACAGTGACATTACCTTCCCTAATCTCCTTGAAGATCCTCGACATCGCAAGCTTACGGCCGAATACGACAGTATTTCCGATGCTTATGGAGATGTATACGACTGCCTCCATAGTATATGCATGATGAAGCGGGAGAATCGCATAGATTACACTATCGGAGAAATCGAGATTGGCCTGCGTCTCAAAGCAGTCTGAAACAAGATTGTCGTTAGTGAGCATTACTCCCTTCGGTATTCCTGTTGTACCGGACGTGAAGAGAATGGCAGCCACATCGGAATTACCCTGCTGGGGGATATCCGCTGCAGGACCATCAAGATCAAGAATGAAGTCATAACCATCGCACTTCTCGAGAGAGTACTTCTTTATACCGAGCTTTCCATCCTTGTCGATGTTAGCTATACGGTCAGAATCAATGAAAAGAGCCTTTACATCACCGAACTCGATGAAATGCTCCATCTCATGATCATGAAGGGTGAAATCGAGGGGAACTGTGACACAGCCCGCATACATGATAGCGAAATAAGCGAGAGCCCACTCCGGACTGTTCTTTCCTGATACAGCAATCTTATCCCCTTTAACGAAACCTTCAGCATGAAGATAGCGAGATACGCGATGCATTATATCCAGAGCTTCCTTATACGTATAAGAGACGTCCGGATCAAATGCCCTGAAAGCTGTTTTATCTGGAAATCTCTTTGCTGTAAGGCTGAAAAGCTCCGGTACTGTCGGCCATTTGCCCTGGAAATCCTTTCCACGATACTGATCGAGGAAGCTCCACGCATCCCTATATTCCACTGTCTTCATTAATCGAAATTCTCCTTTGTGTATGAAGGGAGTTTACCATGTTGGGCACCCTATGCAAAAGACCTATCAATATCAAAATATCCTCGCTTGCTTTGCAAGGCACCTCTTCGGCATAATCATGGTGTATGTCACTTGAAGAATTCAGAGAACTAGGACTTACAGATAAGTCCATCGAAGCACTTAAGAACAAAGGATTTGAAGAACCAACAGAAATACAGAGAAGGGCTATCCCGCTCCTGCTTAAGGAAGGAACGGAGATCGTTGGTCAGGCACAGACAGGAACGGGAAAGACCGCGGCATTTGCGCTTCCTATCCTGGAAACAGTAAAGGAAAACGGGAAGGTACAGGCACTTATTCTGGTACCTACAAGAGAGCTTGCAAGCCAGGTAAGCGAGGAGATGAGCTCGCTGAGGGGAGAAAGAAGGCTTGAAATCGCCCCGATTTACGGTGGAGCTTCAATGAGCCTGCAGCTCAGGAAACTCAAAAGAGGTGTCGAAATCGTCGTAGGAACTCCAGGACGTATACTCGATCATATAAGCCGTTCATCACTCATTCTTTCAGAGCTTGAGTTCCTGGTTCTTGATGAAGCGGATGAGATGCTCGACATGGGCTTCATCGACGATATCGAAGCAGTACTGAGGGCTGTACCTGAAAAGAGAAGAATGCTTCTCTTCTCCGCTACAATGCCCCCTGCCATCATGAAGCTCGCTTCATCCTTCATGAAGAATCCTGAGATAATCAGGACACAGAAGCAGGATACAGCGGCGTTATCGACAGATCAGATTTATTATGAGGTGCGTGAAAGCGACAAGCTCGAAGCACTCACAAGGATAATCGACAGGGAAAGCGATTTCTATGGTGTGGTTTTCTGCAGGACAAAGCTGCAGTGCGATGAGATAGGACAGAAACTCCACGATAGAGGCTACGATGCGGCAGCCCTACATGGAGATCTCTCACAGAGGGAAAGAGAAGCAATCCTCCACAAGATGAAGGAGCATCAGATTTCCATTCTCGTAGCGACAGATGTTGCAGCTAGAGGTCTCGATATCCAGGATCTGACGCATGTCATAAACTACTCCATCCCACAGGATCCGGAAATCTACATCCACAGAGTCGGAAGAACGGGAAGAGCCGGAAAGAACGGAACGGCAATCACATTCATCACTCCATCCGAAGCCAGGAAGTTCGCTTATATCCGCAAGGCTGCACGTACTGATATAAGAAAAGAGGAAGTACCAGCGGCAGAAGAGATCATCGAGAAAAAGAAGGAAAGAATCAAAGATGAGATTCTCTCATCCTTCGATATAGAGCCGAAGAGCGAATATCTTGAAATCGCACATGATGTGCTTCAGGGAAGAAATGCGGAAGAGGCTTTCGCTTCCCTCCTCACCTCAATCTACAAGAACACACTCGATGCAAACCGTTATAAGGAAATAACGGTCACCACCGCGAAGAAGAAAGAGAAATCGAGACATGAAAGGCGCGAGGAAGCCAGAAACAGGGAGCGTTTTGACAGGACGAAGGCTCCTTCAATGGATGAAGGTGGAATAACAAGACTCTATATCGCAAGAGGCAGGAAAGACGGTCTTACAAAGGCCATGCTGAGCAATATCATCATCGATCAGACAGGAATCCGCGATGAGGATATAAGGGATATAGAGATCAATGACACATCATCATTCATCTCAGCGCCATTTGCTGTTGCGGAGACCATTCTCAAGGCATACTCAGACAGATCGATGAAGGGAAAGCCTATTGTCACACGTGCAAAGGCTGAAACCAAGAATGAGTCCAAGAAGAAGAGCGCCGGAAGAAGAGAAGCTTTCAGAGGTAAGGGAAAGAGAAGGAAGAGCTGGGAAGATGATTACCAGCCATATGGTCGCGACACCAGAGATGGTGAGGACGGCAGATACAGATTCCCTGACAAAAAGAAGAAATCCAGGAAAAGACGCTGATCAGATGTGTATATGATCGTCATATCTGGAAGAAAGGAGACGGTGCATGAAGCCGTTCTCCTTTTTTAGCATCTTGGAGCCCCTTGTTATCTTGCATAGCGACAGATTTCTGTCCTTTGCAATCGCTCTCTGAGGCTTTCCTGTATAGATATCCTTCATCAAAAGCCATCTTGTGACCATGTCGTTTATCTCTGCTGTGGTGAACATATCATCGAAGAGTGCCTTCATATCCTCTGCATTCTCAACAGAAGTGAACACATTGATTATATCCTCGAAAGCAAGCTCAGCTTCCTTCACCTTATCTATCGCCTCTGCTTTTGATTTCTTATCTATAGCCATACTATTAAAAGTAATTTAGTATCCAGACGCGGTCAAGGAAAACAAGCATCTTATACCCCGCTTTGCTTTCAATATCCTGCCCACCTACAGAAGTCATGATGTTTCATCGAAAAAGGAAAGGCCTCCTTCCGGAGACCTTGAAATCATATGAAAAGCATTCCGATAAGGTGAACGATGAATGCCGCACACCATGCAATCACGCACTGCAATACAACAACACCGACCGCCCATCTTCTTCCAAGCTCCCTTCTGACTGTCGCAATCGCGGCAACACACGGAGTATAAAGAAGAGTGAATACAAGGAACACGAAAGCAGAAAATGGTGTGAAGAATGCGCTTATCGCACTTGCTGTACCACCAAGGAGCACAGTAAGCGTACTTACAACACTCTCCTTTGCGGTGAAACCTGTAATGAGAGCAGTCGAGATTCTCCAGTCATCGAATCCAAGTGGACGGAATACCGGGCTGATAAGCGATCCGATAGCGGCAAGCATGCTGTCAGCTGAATCAGCAACAGGATTAAGTCTTGTATCAAAGCTCTGCAGGAACCAGATTATGATCGTCGCAACGAATATAATCGTGAACGCACGTGTGACGAAATCCTTTGTCTTCTCCCATATGAGCTGAAGAACTGTTCTAGCCGATGGCATACGGTAATTCGGGAGCTCCAGCACGAAAGGAACAGGATTACCTTTGAATCCTGTATGCTTAAGTACAAGAGAGAAGAGGATTCCCATTATGATTCCTATGACATAAAGGGAAATCATGACAAGTGCACCGTGTTTCGGGAAGAACGCATATGTGAAAAGCGCGTAAATCGGGAGTTTCGCAGAGCATGACATGAAAGGAACAAGGAGAATCGTCATCTTCCTGTCCCTGTCGGAAGAAAGCGTTCGGGTTGCCATTATCGCAGGAACAGAACAGCCGAATCCGATGAGCATAGGCACAAAGCTACGTCCTGAAAGACCTATCTTTCTCAGCAGTTTATCCATCACGAACGAAACACGGGCCATATAACCGCTATCCTCAAGAATCGAGAGGAAGAAGAACAGGACCACTATGATCGGCATGAAAGACAGAACGCTTCCGACACCTGCGAAAACACCATCAATTATAAGCGAATGAACGATGGGATTGAGACCATAAGCTGTCAAGGCACCATCAACGACAGCCGTAAGCTTGTCTATTCCCAGAGAAAGCAGATCCGACAGGAAAGATCCTACAGGTCCGAACGTCAGATAGAACACAGCCGCCATGATAAGAACGAAAGCAGGAAGCGCGGTATACTTTCCTGTCAGGATCTTATCGGCATTGAGCGATCTGAGTCTTTCCTTTGACTCGTGAGGCTTTACGACGCTGTTCTCACAGACATCCTCGATGAATCTGAATCTGGCATCGGCAAGAGCGGCATCTCTATCTGTTCCGCTCTCCGTCTCTAGCTGCTTGAGTATGTGTTCAAGCGTTTCTTTCTCGTTATCATCGAGTGAAAGCGAATCGAGAATCGGCTTATCCCCTTCCACAAGCTTTGAAGCCGCGAATCTTACAGGAAGAGAAGAACGCTTTGCATGATCTTCTATCAGATGCATGATTGCATGAAGGCATCTGTGTATTGCAACGTCCTTCGGATTTCCCTCCGCCGGACAGAAATCCCTGAGTCCGGGAGCTTCCTTGTAGCGAGCAACATGTATTGCATGCTCTATAAGCTCCTCAACACCTTCATTCTTTGCCGCAGATATAGGAACGACAGCAACACCGAGGGAGGACTCAAGCTGGTTCACATCGATTGTACCGCCGTTCTCCCTTACCTCGTCCATCATATTCAGAGCGATTACAATTGGAACATCAAGCTCTATAAGCTGCATCGTGAGATAGAGATTGCGCTCAATATTCGTCGCATCCACTATGTTTATGATTCCATCGGGTTTTGCCTTGAGGATGAAATCCCTGGAAACGATCTCCTCATTCGTATAAGGAGAAAGCGAGTAGATACCAGGAAGATCGACAACACTCGCATCCTCGTGTCCCCTGATTTTTCCCGCCTTGCTGTCTACAGTGACACCCGGAAAATTTCCTACATGCTGATTGGAGCCTGTAAGCTGATTAAAAAGCGTCGTCTTACCACAGTTCTGATTACCTGCAAGCGCGAATGTTATCGGTCTGCTTTCCGGTATAAGCGGCTTATCTGAAGGCTTATGGGTATGGGGTTCACCGACCTGAGGATGGTTGATCATCTTATGCTCGGCTTTCTTCGATGCTTCTTTCGGAGCCTCGGCCTTCTCGCAGGTTATCCTTGCGGCATCCTCTTTTCTCAGAGTAAGTTCATATCCTCTGACGAATATCTCAAGAGGATCACCCATCGGAGCACGTTTTATAAGCGTAACGATTGTTCCAGGCGTCAGTCCCATATCGAGGAAATGACGGCGTAAAGCGGCATCTCCAGAAACAGTTATGAGCCTGGCACTCTCACCTATTGCTAGATTATCTAATGTCATACATCAATCTCTCGCTGTGATTATATATTTTCTGATATAGCAGGAAAAGCTCTTCATCGCATGGAAATAAGAAGCTATAGTTTATACATGAAAGCCACCGATTATCTCAAAGCAAGGAAATACCCGGGAAGAATCATAGGGATGGGAATGACCCGGACGGGAAAGAGAGTTGTCATCTACGCAATCATGGGGAGAAGCAAAGGCTCGAGAAACAGGATATTCCGTTTTGACGGGAAAACGCTCTCGGTTCTTCCTTTCACAGATGAGGGAACGGGAAATACCGATCTCACGGTATATGAAGCCTTCACGGAAAAAGATGGTAGATTCATTGCTGCCAACGGAAATCACCTGAACACGATAATCAATGATGATGAAGATCTTCTATCATCGCTCTCGAAGTGCACATACGAACCGGATCCACCAATCTTCACACCGCGCATCGCAGGCATCATGAATAATGATGGAAGTTTCACTCTCGGTATTGTCAGAAAGGGAGAAGAGGACGCTGAGCGTGAAATGTTCTCATATCCTCAAGTGACAGGGAAAATCCACCTGATTCATACCTATGAAGAGGATGGGAACCCTCCATCGCCATTTACAGGCATGCCTCCCCTTCTCGATATCTCCGAGGAGGATGTGGAAAAGCTTTCAAAGTCTATATGGGATTCCCTTGATGCAGATAACAGGGTTTCGCTGTTCGTTCTTGTCGGAAATGAATCAAGGATAATAAATAAGAACGAGATAAAGAACACGATAAAACTCAAATATGGGCTCAACCCTAACCAGAAAGATGCCTCGATATCCATAACAGGACGAGAGCTTCCAGTGACTGTGCTTAACGGAAAGCCTGGATACATCAACTTCCTCGACGCACTCAGCGGATATGCTCTTGTAAAGGATCTGAAAACAGCGCTCGGAATGCCTGCGGCAGCTTCTTTCAAGCATGTATCACCATCCGGTGCGGCGGTATCAGTTCCTCTTTCCGAGAAGGAAAGGAGAATGTATTTCATCAAGGAGGATGAAGAACTCTCTGAAATCGCAACAAGCTATATAAGGGCAAGGGGAACGGACAGAATGTCCTCATTCGGCGATTTCATCTCACTCTCGGATACATGTGATGAATGCACTGCCCGGCTTATTGCAAAGGAAGTGTCAGATGGAATCATAGCACCGGGATACACCGAAGAGGCTCTTGCAATACTCAGCAAGAAGAAAAAAGGCGCATACCCCATAATCCTTATCAACAAGGATTATACCCCTGAAGGCAAGGACATAAGAACGCTGTATGGCATGACGCTGGAGGAAGACAGAAACATATGGATTCCCGATGAAACGACATTCAGCAATATCGTTACAGAGAACAAGGATATACCTGAGTCTGCAAGAAGAGATCTCATTGTATCGCTTCTGGCGCTTAAATACACAGCTTCAAACTCTGTCTGCTATGCATACAACGGACAGACAATAGGCGTCGGAGCCGGTCAGCAGTCGAGAATACACTGTACACGCCTCGCCGGAGACAAAGCTGACAGATGGCTTCTAAGGCGGGCAGATAAAGTCCTTTCCCTTCCGTTCAGGAAAGGAATGTCCCGAAATGACAAGGACAATGCAATTGAGCAGTATCTCTCTTCATATCCTGAAATCGATGTGGTTGAACACTGGGAGGAGTATTTCTCGGAAAAGCCTGAAAGAATGACAGAGGATGAGAAGAAGGAATATCTTTCATCGATCAAAGGAGTCTCGCTTTCATCCGATGCATTCTTCCCTTTCAGCGATAATATAATCAGGGCAGCACGCTCTGGTGTAAGCTACATAGCAGAACCCGGAGGATCCGTAAGGGATGAGGATGTTATAAAAGCTGCTGGCAGTCTCGGAATCACAATGTGCTTCACTGGAATAAGGCTATTCCAGCATTAGGCATGACATGAGGAAAAGAACGGCAAGAAGAGCGAAGTTAAGTACCGTGAAAAGGAGTATATAGCTTCCTTTTCTTCCTTCTTTCCTCCTGAAATAGAATTTCATCGAAATAAGGGATGCCAGTGATGCGATAGGTGTTCCAAGGCCTCCGATATCTGTTCCGATAAGCACTCCCCTGAAATCATCGGTAAATGGAGACAGGAGTATTGCCGCTGGAACGTTGCTTATGATCTGCGATACAAGAGCAGAGGAAAGCACAGGCTGGTTTCTCATAGGGGATTCGATGAAAGTCCTGACGCTTTCGATGCTTCTGAGATTCACGCTGAATATGAAGAAGGCCACGAATGTAAGAAGAAGGATGTAGTCGATTCTCTGGAGTATCTTCCTGTCGAAGATAATGAGGATGACAAGTTCCGATATGAAAAGAAGCTTCCAATCAATTACATGGAACACGGAAAGCATCGCAATGAAAAGGAAGAAAAGATAGAGAAGCGTCCTTTCCTTGTCGAGCTTCCTCACTTCCCTCTCGTCTTCGGTTATGCTTCCCTTCCTCCACAGGAACAAGCGGCATAGAAGCGCGATAAGCAACGCAGATACAACTGAATACGGGAGAATGGCTGCGAAGAATGATGGGGCATCCACATTGAAGAATGAACAGATATAGAGATTTTGCGGATTGCCTACAGGAGTCGTCATCGATCCGAGATTTGCCGCAATCGTCTCAATGACAACCGTCCTTATGATATATTTCTCTTCTATTTTCTCCTTATCGAAGAGCATCATGGTAAACGGGACGAACATCAGAAGCGATACATCGTTCGTGAAGAACATCGAAGAGAAGAACACTATCGCGACAAGCAGGAACGACAGGGTACGGAAACTACCGGAGCTCTTCATCATCCTGCCTGCAGCTGCATCGAAGAATCCGGAGCTCTTGAGTCCTTCCGAAACACCCATAAGCGAGAAAAGAAGCGCAAGTGTTCTGAAATCTATACCTTCAATCCATGCCATTGATGGTGGATTGAAGAAAGCCGTAATTACTGCGGCAACAGCTGCAATGACAAATACAATTTCTCTTCTGATGAAAGCAAGCATCTTTTTCCCCCCTGTGATGATATCGACAAGAGAAAGGAGTGACAATAAAAATGACATGCCTTTGCATAAAGAATGCCGCCCGAAAGCGGCATCCATCTGTTTTGGACCTATTACCTTGTGATTATCTCAACAGGCACATCGAGAATCTTCGCGACCTTGAGGATCGTATCGATATGACGACCGGAACCAGCTGCAAAGTGATGAGTAGGACCTGCCTCGCTCCAGCGTGTCACGAATTCCTTCGCACCGCAGGTAAAGCGTGTTCTCATATTCGTATCTCCGAAGGAAAGGATCTTTCCGTCCTCATTCACACCCTCTGCCGCGATGAACTTGAAGTGACCATCACCATCCTGTGTTATTGCAAGATATGTGACAGGTCCGAGGTGTGGATAGAACTGGGTAAGATAACCGCCGCCTGTCTTTCCGTGGAATACCTTCACGATCTTCATCGTCGGCTTCTTGCTTGAGATATCAGCATCTCCTGAGCCGCTGTGACCGATGATTGCAATGTCTTCATTGAAATCTATAGAGTACATCTCAGCAAGCTGACCTGTTCCTGAGATTGTCTTCATGATGCTCATCGCCATAGCAACCTTCATGTCACCCTCTACAGCACATGCAGTTCCCTGTTTGATAAGCATCGAGAATGCAGGAATAAGCATGCTGTCAAGAACGCCAGCCTTGCCTGTCGCGAATCCATCGTAGTGAGATGCAATGAGACCAAGCTTCTCTTCCTTGACCCACTTCTCAAAAGCGACGACATATTTAGCCATATCCCAGACCTTCTCAACAGTGCCGCCACCCTCGATATCGAATGTGTCGATGATGTCCTGAGCCTTGCTGCGGATTGCATCCTCATCTGTGATGTTATCTGCAATCGCCCACATCTTCTCCCAGTCGAACTGCTTTGTATAAAGGCCCATTCTCCTGTAGAGATTCGATTCATCGATATAAAGATCCATCATTCCAGGATACGGTCTTCCGATCTGCGCGATGTTCGTATCGCGGAATCTCCTCCTGACCTGTGCAGCCCTGCACCAGTCCTCGATTTCCTTCTGAGCTTCAGGATCGCCACCCTCGACAACACCGGTTATGACCGCATGTCTCTTTCCGTATCTGTTGAGATCAGCAGCCATCTCGCCTACTGCGCCGCAAGCATAGCCCTCTCCGAGCCAGGATGCGATATCGGTATGATCATAATCGAGAGCCTTGAGTTTCTGAAGATTGACGAGAATGACAGGAACATCGAGATCCTTCACTGCCGGAAGCATATTATATGATGTGGCATATGTAAGAAGCTGCATGATGACAAGATCGACATCAGCTGCACGGAAAAGATTTCCAGCCTCCTGGGACTGCTCTTTCGTGGTGACCATACCACCGTCTATGATTTCAACCGTATCAGGCAGAGTCTTCTTGAAAGCCTCATACTGCGCCTTGAATTCAGGAACCAGTGATGGAAACTGCGGAAGATATGCACCAAGTGCAATCGAGAAAACACCTACCCTTGCTTTTGTATCAACTAACATACCTTTTTTACCTCTTTTGGATATGTTCTGAGTTTAGCTCAGAATCTTCCAGATGCATAGCTTTTTCCCTGACAAAAGGAAGAACCTTCCAGTCTGCAGGAAGCCATTCAAGGCCCTCTATTTCATCGACAGAAATCCATCTGAGAGCCATATGTTCATTTGCTTTTATGACACCTTCAACGACATGAGCATAATAGCAGTCCATGATAAGATGAAAATCCGGGTAATCATGCTCGATAGTGGCAATAAATCCATCGGTTTCTATCGTCACACCGAGCTCTTCTTTTATTTCCCTTATGATTGCATCTTCACCGCTCTCGCCCTCTTCTCTCTTTCCTCCCGGGAACTCCCAGAAGCCTCGGTATTCACCATAGCCTCGCTCAGCGGCAAGGATTTTATCACCATCTCTTATGACAGCGGCACTGACTCGGACACTTCTCATTCCCCAGCGACCTCGATGACGGCTTTCACTATATTAACCTTGTCATTGACGCTCTTCATCATAGCTTCCTGTATCTCATCGAGAGTGAAAGTATCCGTGACGACATTCCTGAGGTTTATAAGACCAGATGAGACCGCGGCAATCGCCATCGGATATATATGCCTGTAACGGAATACAGTGCGGAATGTGATTTCCTTATTCAAGGCGACACTCATATCGAGAGTGACCTTTCCTGATCTGCTGTATCCGACACAGACAATGGTCCCACCTGGTTTGACCATTCTTATCCCCTGATTGATTGTCACATCTGCACCTGCCGTATCTATGGCAAGATCCACACCATAACCTCCAGCAAGTTCCATGATTCTTTCCACGGCATCTTCCTTACTGCTGTTTATGACGCCAGCGGCTCCAAGTTCCATTGCTTTTTCAAGCCTCTTATCAATCACATCAACGACATACACTTCTGTAACACCTTCAGCCTTCAGAGCAAGGAGACACATGAGGCCGATACAACCGGAACCGAAGACGACAGCCTTCTGCCCAATATGAGCGCCTCCCTGATTCGCCGCATGAAAACCAACTGCAAGCGGTTCTATCAATGCGCCTTCCATGAGAGAAACATTGTCAGGGAGCCTGAAGCACATTGAAGCATCATAAGCGACATATTCCTGAAATACTCCATCATACGGAGGTGTCGCGAAGAACTGGACATCAGGACAGAGGTTATAACGTCCGGTTCTGCAGAATTCGCAGTGACCGCATGTCTTTCCCGGTTCCATTGCTACCCTGTCCCCTATCTTCAGAGAATCAACGCCTTCACCAAGCGCAACGACAGTACCGGCTGCTTCATGACCAAGAACAAAAGGAGGCTTTACAACAAAATCCCCTATCGCTCCTGTCTCGAAATAATGCACATCACTGCCGCAGATACCGACATATCCGATTTTTATAAGGACCTCACCTTCTTTCGGCTGAGGTATTTCACGCTCTTCCAGTTCTATCTTGCCTATGGCTTTCATCACTGCGGTTTTCATAGCAGACTCCTTTTCTTCAGAATTCTACCACAGCTCAAAATCACCCTGAAGTTTTCTCTTTACATTGGGTTCTGCTTGAAAATACTGTTTCCAAGGAATCTCCGTATGAGATACCATGCAGTAAAGGAGATTAGCATGAAGCTTTTGTCATTCGGAGAGATTCTCTTTGATGTTTTCGGCGATACAGCAACACTAGGAGGCGCGCCTCTGAATGTGGCGGCTCATTACAGGCAGCTTGGGGGTGCAAGCTCCATCATAAGCGCTGTCGGCAATGATGAGCTGGGAGAAAGAGCGCTTGATGAAATAGAGGATCTTGATGTCGATCCATCCATGATAGAAATGCTGGATGGCACACCTACAGGAAGAGCTGACATAACGCTTCATGGAAAAGACGCCACGTACGAATTCAACTACCCTGCCGCATGGGACAGGATAAGAATATATGATGATGACATTGATGAGATAGAAGATGGCAATACGATAATCTATTTCGGTACGCTTGCCCTGAGAAGCACAGCATCCTTTCTCTCACTGCAGAAGCTTCTCGGAGAGACCGCTCCTGCAGAGGTGTTCGTTGATATCAATCTCAGGAAGGATTTCTACTCAGATGACATTCTCAGCTACTGTCTTGATAACGCCACAATACTGAAGATCAATGACGATGAGATAGAAGTGCTCTCCGATATGCTTGCGCTGGAAAAAGCAGATGGGAAAGAGCTCTCATCATGGCTTTTTGACAACACTGCCGTTGAAACACTCCTTCTTACAAGAGGAAAGAAAGGCTCCAATCTATTCATAAAGGATGAGAAACCTATACATGTTGATTGTTCAAATGTGAATGTCGTCGATACCGTAGGAGCAGGTGACAGCCTTTCCGCAGCATACCTCTTCTTCAGATACGAGAAGAAGCTCAGTCCTGCAGATGCACTCTTCAAAGCCACTGCCGTTGCGGACTACGTCGTATCTCATAAGGGCGCAATACCCAGTTACGACGCCTCGCTTTTTGTGTAAGAAAAGGCACCCGATATCTCACGGATGCCTTGAGTAAACTCATTTTGGAAATCAATATCCCCACATATATGCGATGAGAGGAATCACACCAAACATCGCAGCCGTTGCCAATGTCAGGACTATGAAGAGTATGCGGAGCTTGATGCCGTTATAAGCGATAAGTACCTTATCCTTACGGACAGCTGCACGTTTTGCGGCTATCGCCTGATACGTCATTATCATTATGACGGCCAACGTGAATATGTTTATCATCGTTATTATCGAGAATATACCTGCATCCGATACCATCGAAAGACCAACAAGCATAGAGGATATGACACCGAAAAGACCTGTTCCGAGCATTCCTACGCTATCCTCTCCTGTGTAGCTCTGGCTATAGAATGCGATGATAATCCAGATTACGACACTGAAGAGATTTATGAAGGCCTGCAGGAAGAGCGACATACCGGCTCTGTTTGCTCTTACGATAATCTCAAGCTGAGTACGCATTGAATTCTCATACTTTACAGCTGGATCATTGTTGCTTGCATTGTAGTAATTCAGACGGAGGGTGTATGAATCTGCCTTATCTGTCTTTATCGGTCTGTAACCTGATGTGATACCGAAGTATGGAGAGAATCCAGCAATTCTGTTGCCTTCTGAATCAACATCCGTATCAGGAGTGTATCTGATGTAGTCGGCATCCATGATCGGGAGTATGTACATCTTGAACTGTACGGAATCCAGAGGATAGCGGACGCTGTCGAAAGCCTTCTCGAATGATGCGGAGAACTTTATCTTCTGATAGCACAGAGTCCTGAGATTGCCCTCTTCATCATAATACTGCACTTCCTCAAGCGATTTTATCGAGCCGAGGGTATCAGCAACGAACTGGCCATTACCGATTTCGAACATCGTATTCTTGTCGGTGAGGACGTTCGATGGCGTTTCTCCCGGATAATACTCAGAATCATGAATCTCACACCAAGCCTCGAAATAATCAGAATGTGAATCGAGCCATTCAGAGTATGAGAAACTGCCTATCGGCCTGATATCATCCGTATTCTCGGCGTAGTAATCATTGATAATCTGATCTGCCAGGACGTTCCTCGCGTAATGATGGAACATATTGAGGAATTCATCCTTGTCGAACTTGAAGTAGAGCTGCATCCTTGCCTCATATGAAGATGTAGCGGATGCTATGTTCTTTATCTTCTCGAGTACTACTCCAACCTTCACGTCTACATAGTAGGCGTCAGGATTGTTTGCCTTGGATGTTCCTTCCAGCATTTCATGATACTCTGCCTGAAGCGGATCGTACTTATCGTAGACAAGACCATCGCTGCCAATGGTGTATTTCCTCATGTCATCATATCTTTCGAATGCGACTTCCGAGCCGCAGAAAAGGATATAGATTACGAGAGGAACAGTGATAAGCAGGACAGAAAGCACAAGCTTGAGTCTTTTTCGATAACCGATCATCTTCCAGTTACGTGAGAAGAAATGCTTCTGCTTCATCCTTTCGATATCGTTCTCGATATCATGTCTCTGGATCGAAAGGAGGTCTTCATCAATCTGAAGAGTATCAAGTTCCGGAAGCTCCTTGTCATCATCGGTGAGTATCTCTGCGGGGATGAAGAAATAAGCAGCAATCTTCACTATCGTGCCTCTGCTCACCTTCTCCTCTCCTGAAAGAATCTTGGCCATCTTCAATGGATTCATCGAAATAGCTCTTGCCAATGTAATGTGATGCTTTTCAGAAAAGAACTTTGCAAGTTTCCTTATCTTTTCAAGTGTTCTTTTACCTGGTTCATTCATAAGGAAGAGAATATAGAATTATGTAGATTGTGTGAGGATATGAATAATCCCAGAAAGAATTGCTTTCTGGGAAAGAAATTATCAATATTAATACTTAAGAGTTATCCCTGAATAAGATGAACATCCATCTGATTGAAAGGCATATCAAGGCCATTGGCCCTGAGTGTGTCCAGCACATCGGCATTGAAGCGCCAGTATACCGGCCAGTAATCGGAAGGCTTAACCCATGGACGCACATAAATCGATATCGAGGAATCGTTGTATGAACCAACCTCGACAAGAGGCGCTGGATCAGAAAGAATCTCCGGATAGCTGTTTACAAGCTCCATTATCACTTTCTTGGCAGTCTCAAGATTGTCCGTATAACGGACAGTGACTGTCATATCGAGTCTGCGCTTTTCGATATAAGAGTAATTTACAATCGTGTTGCCCCAGACATTCTTGTTGTTCATCGTGATCTTCTTGTTGTCACCAGATGAAAGTGTGACACACATGAGATCCATCGACTGCACGGTACCAGAGATATCTCCGATATCTACCCAGTCACCGACGCGGAAAGGCGAATTCAATGCAATCATTATTCCGCTGAAAAGCGAGCTTATGGATTCCTGAAGCGCGAAACCTAATACGACACCTGTAATTCCGAGACCTGCAAGAACAGGTGTAAGGTCAATACCGAAGACACCAAGGACGGCGACAATGGCAATGATCCATATCAGAGCAGCGCAGAGCTTCCATACAAGCTGAGCCATGATGAAAGTGAATTTCTTGCTGCGCTTGGAGAAATTCAGGATTGTATGTCTTATTATTGCGATGAGAATCCTGGCTACGATGATTATCGCAGCGGCAATAAGCAGCGTTGTGACGATCTTCGGGATATGAAAACCTTTCTCAAGTCCGTTCGTGATTTCCTCAACCGTATCAATGAAAACCTGATTTTCATCTGCTGTGGCTGCAGCTTCAAGTAAAAACATTGGAATCTCTCCTCTCCGATAAGTAATTCTTACAGAGTTTCAACGGCTTCTGCAACTGCTGACTTATATAATTAATATACAGGATATTCATTATTGACCATTTCCGATGCTATGTTCACCATTAGCATAGACCACAAGGAGGTCAATATGAATAAAGGCATGAGGAAACTTGCTGCAGTAGCAGTTCTCGTCGTATTCGCACTCTCCTCAGTTTTTGCATCATCGGTTCTGCCATTCGAAGAAAAGACTGTGATTCTCCACTCAAATGATGTTCATGGTTCGGTTGCAGGCTATGCGAACATAGCACAGCTGAGAAATGAATATGAGGCACAGGGCGCTGATGTCATTCTTGTCGATGCTGGCGATTTCAGTCAGGGAACGACATATGTAAGCACCACAAAAGGTCTTGATGCAATCACAATGATGAATGCAGCAGGATATGACGTGGCGACTCTCGGCAACCATGAATTCGATTATGGCTATGCTCAGCTCAAGGACAACCTTTCAAAGGCTGAATTCCAGGTGATCTGCTCAGACGTATTCGGTGAAGACGGAAACACAATCTACCCTGCTTACACCATCATAACGACAGGCGACGACCTTGATATCGCATTTATCGGCTTCGAAACACCTGAGGCACAGACAAAGGCTAATCCAGCACTTATCAAGGGCCTTAAGTTCGCAGCAGGCGAAGAGCTCTATGCAATAGCTCAGGAGAACATCGAAGAAGTCAAGGCGGCAGGTGCAGATCTCGTAATCGCACTCTCCCACCTTGGAGTAGATGCTGAATCAGAGCCGAACAGATCTGTTGATCTCTATGCAAATACAACTGGTTTTGACTTCATCGTCGATGGCCACTCTCATACTGTGATGACAGAGGGAGAGAACGGGGAGCCTATCCAGTCTACAGGAACAGCTTTCGCAACCATCGGAGTCATCATAATCGACAATGCAACAAAGACAATCGAGACAAACTTCCTTACAAGCGTAAGCCATGATGAGGACGGTACAACAGTCTATGACATCCCTGCAGATGCATATGTTGCTGGTTTTGCACAGGAAATCATGGACAGGGTAAATGGCGAATACAACATCGTATTTGCTCAGTCCCTTGTTGATCTCAACGGTGAAAGGGATCCTGGCAACAGGACAGAAGAGACGAACCTCGGTTCTCTCATAGCTGATGCCATGATGTGGACAGTCCTCAAGGATGAAGGAAGCCTCACTGTCGATGATTCCTATGCTATTTCAATAGTAAACGGCGGTGGAATCAGAGCATCTGTAAAGGCTGGAAGCATCACCAAAAAGGACATCAATACCGTTCTCCCGTTCGGCAATACGATTACAGTCGTTTATGTATCAGGTGCAGAGCTTCTCGAAGCACTCGAGGCATCCACATACAGCACACCTACGGCAATCGGTGGATTCCCACAGGTAGCAGGTATCGAATTCACAGTCGATACGACAAAGCCGTATGACAGCAATCCTGAGACATATCCAGCTTCAACATACTATGGTCCTGCTTCAATCAACAGAGTCACAATCAACAGCATCAACGGCAATCCATTCGATATCAACGCAACATATGCTGTTATTACGAACAACTTCATGGCTGCAGGCGGTGATACATATTACGCATTCGCTGCATCCGATGATAAGTTCGATACAGGAATTCCTCTTGATGAAGCTGTAATGGCATATATCACTGATTATCTCGGTGGAGTCATCGGCGAGGAATACGCTGCTCCATTTGGACGTATCCACATCGTAAAATAAGCAAAAGCTTAGTCATAGCAGGGATCTGAAAGGATCCCTGTTTCTGTTTCAGATCTCTGCCGCAGATGGATATTCCACCTACGGCAGATTGTTTCATACATAGAAGAGAATCTCTGAATATGTCGGAACAGGCCAGTATGATTTATCGGCAAAAGTCTCAATACTGTCACTGAGCTTCCTAGCCTCTTCCATTGCTGGAATGATCTTATCAGCTGCATAGAAAGCTGCTTTCTCAGTCTCTGAGGGACTGGACGCAACACATTCATCAAGTTCATCAACCTTCTTCAGAAGCCCATCGCATAGAGCACTTACCTTAGCACAGAGTGCTTTATCAGCAGTAGCCGCAACTCCGATGCTCTCCTTCATCTGCACGGACGAAGCCAGTGCTGATGAGAAACGAAGAGCTGAAGGAAGAATCTGACGACGCAGCATCTCTATCATCGTCACAGCTTCGATATGTATCGCCTTATGATACTCATCCAGTGATATCTCAAGCCTTGATTCCATCTCTTCCTTTGTATATACCCTGTGGCGTCTGAAGAGACTGACGTTCTTCTCATCACAGTAATGGATAAGAGCATCTGGCGTCCTCTTATAATTCGAAAGACCTCTTCTCTCTGCTTCTTCCTCCCATTCCCTGCTGTATCCGTTTCCGTTGAACAGTATTCTCCTGTGTTTCTCAAGCTCCCTTTTTATGAGAGTATTCAAAGCTGTACTGAAATCCTCCGCGCTCTCAAGCTCATCGCAGAAATCCTTAAGTGCATCTGCAACCGCGGTGTTCAGCATGACGTTGGTACATGCGATATTGAATGATGAACCAGGCATACGGAATTCGAACTTATTGCCGGTGAAGGCAAATGGGCTCGTCCTGTTCCTGTCGGAATTGTCACGGGCAAGCTTTGGAAGAACACTTGTTCCGATATCAAGGCGAGATGATGATTCCCTGCCCTTGAATGGCTTTCCCTCTATTATCGACTCGATTATAGCTCCAAGCTCATCGCCGACGAAGATCGATACGATTGCAGGAGGTGCTTCATTCGCTCCAAGCCTGTGGTCGTTTCCAGCACTTGCGACACTGATTCTCAGAAGATCCTGATAATCATCAACAGCTTTTATGACCGCAGTCAGGAAAAGCAGGAACTGCGCATTATCCTTCGGTGTCCTACCGGGATCGAGGAGGTTCTCTCCCTCATCAGTACTCAGAGCCCAGTTGTTGTGCTTTCCTGAACCATTGATACCTTCAAATGGCTTCTCGTGAAGAAGACATGCAAAGCCATGACGCTCGGCGACCTTCTTCATCATCTCCATCGTAAGCTGGTTCGCATCAGTGGCCTTATTGGCATTATCAAAGATAGGAGCCATCTCATGCTGGCATGGAGCAACTTCGTTATGTTCAGTCTTGGCCGTTATGCCAAGTTTCCATAACTCCTCGTCCAGATCTGCCATAAATGCCTTCACTCGTGGTCTTATAGAACCAAAGTAATGATCCTCCATCTCCTGACCTTTCGCTGCCGGAGCTCCGATAAGAGTGCGGCCTGTCAGCCTGAGATCAAGACGCTTAGCGTAATCATTCTTATCGATAAGAAAATACTCCTGTTCTGCACCGATTGTCGCGTTGACTCTCTTTACATGTTTTCCGAAAAGAGCAAGCGCCCTTACAGCCTCATCGCTTATCGCATCCATACTGCGGAGAAGCGGAGTCTTCTTATCGAGAATCTGCCCTGTATACGAGCAGAATGCAGTAGGAATACACAGCGTATCATCCTTTATGAATGCGTAGCTTGTCGGATCCCATGCTGTGTAACCACGAGCTTCAAAAGTGGCACGGAGACCGCCTGAAGGGAAACTGGAAGCATCTGGTTCTCCCTTCGTAAGTTCCTTTCCGGAGAAATCCATAATCACACAGCCACTCTTGTCCACTGTCAGGAAGCTGTCATGCTTTTCAGCGGTTATTCCAGTCATCGGCTGAAACCAATGAGTGAAGTGAGTCGCACCCTTGCTGACAGCCCATTCCTTCATTGCGGATGCCACGATATCAGCAACATCCTCATCAAGAGCTCTGCCTTCAATCATAGTATTCTGTAATGATTGATATACCTTTTTCGGAAGCATTTCTCGCATAACATGGTCATTAAAGACCATAGAACCAAACATTTCAGGTACGTTCATGATTTCCTCCTATGACAATTCCCTGACAATACTCATTGCCGCGTCCAAAAGGCTTATACGGCAATTCATCGCCTTCTTCTCTATATAGATATGGGCTTCAGCCTCATTCATTCCCTTCTTACCGGCAAGAAGGCATTTGGCCTCTGTCAGCAGCTTCTCATTCCTGAGACGCATAAGAAGCTTACGGTTCTTCTCCTCTGCACTTCTGATCTTCTCCCTCGCAACACTTATTGCCGAAGACACCGCAATGATACTGTCTCTGCTGAAGAGCGCGGTATATACCCCATATTTCATCATCATTCCCGCGACATGTCCGAAAAGCTCTTCAGGCAGGAGAAGTATCGTGTCAACCTCCTGCGATGCGGCAAAAATAGAAATATCCTTCGCAGAACTTCCTGGAAGCATTGCATCGACAATCACAAGCGACAGCTGGTAATCAAGGATCTTCATCCTTGCTTCTCTCTCGCTCTCCGCTCTGATGAAAGCATATCCACCAGGATAGAGAAGCTTCTTTATCTCGTCGCCTCTGGTACGCTCTGCTACCACAAGTACCGTTTCCATAAGGACTCCCTATACGAATCTGAAATACCGGCTGATCAGATAATCATGATCCTTTCCGTTCCTTTCATACTCCGCGGCTTCAGCTTCTCTGTCTTCCAGATACCCTTCAACAATCCTTTCCGGAATCACCCTGCGGATGAAGCTGCTTCTGCGGGCTTCCTCAACCGCCTCGGAAAGGCTAAGCGGCAGCCTTTCCGAAAGCGGTGAAGAGAGCATATCGCCTGCTGCTTCCAGTTCTGGTCCAAGTTCATCTGCGATACCCTCAAAACCTGCAGACAGAAGAAGGGAAATAAGGAGGTATGGATTTGCAGCAGGATCAGGGCTTCTGACTTCCATGCGACAGTCATGGCCCTCTGCATACGGTATTCGTACAAGAGTCGATCTATTCTGATGACTCCATGAAACAGTTGAAGGCGCCTCGAACTGACCAAGTCTTTCATATGACGAGACAAGAGGATTTGCAAACGGGGTTATCTCCTTCATTCGCCTGAGAATCCCGGACATGAAGGACATCGCTTTCGGATCTTCCTTCTCAAAGAGATTCTCAGCATTCTCATAGAGGGAAAGATTGATATGGAGCCCATTTCCGCTTTCGTTTTCAAGAGGTTTCGGCAGGAAGGATGCAAAGAGCCCGTGCTGCTGTGCAATTGCCTTCACAGCTGTCTTGAATGTCATAAGATCATCAGCAGCCTTCAGAGGAGATGAACAGCGGAAGTCTATCTCATTCTGTCCAGGTCCATGCTCATGATGGCTGCGTTCAGGCTTTAGTCCCATGTTCTCCAGAGCAAAGCAGATTTCACGTCTTACGTTTTCGCCCCTGTCCAGAGGAGCCATATCAAAATAGCCTGCCTCGTCAAAAGGCGTGAGTGTCGGGAATCCTTTATCATCGGTTTCGAAAAGATAGAATTCGCATTCAGGCCCGACAAGGAATGAGTAACCCGCCTGTCCGCTTCTTTTCTCTATCTCTGAAAGCAGATATCTGCCATCGCCTTCAAACGGTCTCCTGTCCGGATATGTGATATAGCAGTAGAATCTGGCAACCGCTCTGTCAGAAGGTCTCCATGGGAGAATCGAGAAAGTATCAAGATCAGGGAAAAGAAGCAGATCCGACTCGTTGACATTCAGAAAGCCCTTTATCGCGGATGCATCGAATGAAACACCATGTGTCACCGCATGTTCGAACTCGTCCGCCATTATCGCAATATTCTTCTGTATTCCTGAAATATCGCAGAAGGCAAGACGGATGAACTTGATTTCATACTCCGACAGCAGTTCTCTGATATCTCTTACGTCCATGATTCCTCCTAAACAGAAAAAGCGCTACAGATCCTACATCTGCAGCGCCGTTGCTGTTCATGGCTGAATATTAGGAAATTCAAGGAGAGATAGTCAAGAGCAAATATTCATTTATCTGCATTTTTATTCAAACTATATCCATACGTTCAATTGACAAGCACAATCGATATGTCGTAAAAGTACCACATGAACAAAGGCGTTCTAAGAGAGATCTTAGTGCGCCTTTTTTTATTTTCAGAGGACGTGGAATGAAGAAGGAAGGCGAAATAAGAATAAGCTCAGGATGCGCTATCAGCGGTATATTCTGCCGTGACGGAAAGCGCATCACAGGAGAGGCGATAAAGAAAAGCATTGCAGTGATGCATAACAGATCAAATGGACTTGGAGGAGGATTCGCGGCATATGGAATCTATCCGCAATACAAGGATTATTTTGCTCTGCATATATTCTATGACTCGCAGAACGCAAGAGAGGAAACAGAGAGATTCCTTGATAAGCGCTTTGATATAATAAACCTCTCAAAGATTCCTGTGAGACAGACTCCGAAAATCTCAGATGCGCCGCTGATCTGGCGATACTTCATCACCCCGCTTCCTCACATCCTGCAGGACAGCCAGCTTGACGAGGATGAATACACATCCAGATCAGCAATCAGGATAAATGATTCCATAACTGGAGCCTATGTCGTTTCATGCGGCAAGGACATGGGAGTTTTCAAAGCTGTCGGATACCCTGAGGATGTCGCTGATTTCTATCGCATTGAAGAGTATGAAGGCTACTCATGGACGGCACATGGCCGCTATCCGACAAATACACCAGGATGGTGGGCAGGCTCCCATCCGTTCTCGCTTCTTGATCTGACAGTTGTTCACAATGGAGAAATATCATCATATGACGCGAACCGTAGAGCTGTTGAGATGTACGGTTATTCATGCAATCTTCTGACTGATACCGAGGTTATCACATATATCCTCGACTATCTCACAAGAAAGCAGGGACTTACTCTCAAGGAGTGTTCCCAGGTAATCGCAGCACCATTCTGGTCAACAATCTCAATCAAAGATGAGGAAGAGCGCAACAGGCTTTCATACATGAGAAAGATGTTCTCATCATTCCTCATCACAGGTCCATTCTCGATTCTTGTCGGATTCAGGGGAGGAATGATGGCCTTAAATGACAGACTCAAGCTACGAAGCCTTGTTGCGGCAGAAAAAGGAAACACTGTTTATTTCAGTTCAGAGGAAGCCGCAATCAGAGTTGTCGAGGAGAATCCTGACAGAATCTGGGCTCCTCGCGGAGGAGAGGCCGTGATAGTCACACTTGACGAGGAGGCAGAACGATGAGGAGATACAGAATCAGAAAAGACGAAAGCTGCATAAACTGTCTCAGGTGCACGCGCGAATGCTCTTTTGGAGCAATTACCGCAGGCGATGACAAGACACCTGTATTCCATCATGAGAAATGCACCGACTGTCAGCGCTGTGTCTCATTCTGCTCGACAGGAGCACTCTGGATAACTGAGGATGAAAACAGATTCAGGCAGAATACCGTATTCAAGGAAGACGATATAAAGGAAATACTTCTGCAATCAGAAACCGGAGGCGTTCTTCTCTCATCCATGGGCGCTTCGGGAAGAAATGTACCGATTTATTTCGACAAGATGCTTCTCAATGCAAGTCAGGTGACAAACCCATCGATCGATCCTCTCCGGGAGCCGATGGAGACTGCAGTATTCATCGGTCAGAGGCCTGAAAAGATACAGAGAGGCAGCGATGGCAAAATCGAGGATAATCTCCCGCCGCATCTTGAGCTCAGAACTCCGATAATGTTCTCGGCTATGAGCTATGGAGCGATCAGCCTGAATGTTCATAAAGCCCTTGCGGCGGCAGCTGAAAAGCTCGGGACTTATTGGAATACCGGTGAGGGAGGATTGCACGAGAGTCTTTATCCATTCAAGAAGAACACAATTGTACAGGTCGCTTCCGGACGTTTCGGTGTACACGAGACATATCTCAATACCGCGGCTGCCATCGAGATTAAGATCGGGCAGGGAGCAAAGCCAGGTATAGGAGGCCATCTTACTGGAAGGAAAATCATCGGTGATGTATCGAAGACGAGGATGGTTCCAGAAGGTCTGGATGCCATCAGCCCCGCTCCGCATCACGATATCTACTCAATCGAGGATCTGGCACAGCTCGTCATGTCGATAAAGGAAGCAACGCATTACCAGAAACCCGTGATAGTGAAAGTCGCCGCTGTACACAATATCGCACCGATTGCATCCGGAATTGCCCGTAGCGGTGCCGATATCATCTCAATCGATGGTTACAGGGGCGGCACAGGCGCTGCTCCTAAGCGGATAAGAGACAATGTAGGAATCCCTATTGAACTCGCGATTGCCTCTGTAGATCAGAGACTCAGGGAGGAAAGGATAAGGGACAGAGTCAGCATCATCGCATCAGGTGGGATCAGAAACTCATCCGATGCAGTCAAGGCGATAGCACTTGGTGCAGATGCCGTTTCCATCGGAACTGCAGCTCTCTGCGCTCTTGGCTGCCATATATGCGCTTCATGTCATACAGGTAGATGTGCATGGGGGCTTGCAACCCAGGATCCGGAGCTTACCAAACGACTCGATCCGGAGAAAGGTGCTGAACGTCTTATAAATCTCGTGAATGCGTGGACCCGTGAGATCAAGGAAATCATGGGAGGAATGGGAATAAACAGCATTGAAGCCCTCAGGGGAAACAGGATGGCACTCAGAGGTGTTGATCTCAATGAGAAGGAACTCGAGATTCTCGGAATACGATATGCAGGAGAATGAAATGAAGGTATTTGATATCAGGAAAGATGGATTAGAGGCAATCAGGAATCATGAGAGAGAGGAAATCACCATAACAGGATGCCTCGGTGAACGTTATATAGGCTGCGGGATGAAGGACGGGATTCTTCATGTCACAGGAACACCTGGAAATGCACTTGCATCCTACCTCGATGGAGGCACTGTTCTTGTCGATGGCAACGCGCAGGACGCTGCAGCGGATACGATGAACTCTGGCCTCCTTGCTGTAAAAGGATCGGCAGGAGATGCGCTGGCATATGGCATGAGAGGCGGACGGGTTTATGTCCTTGGAGATGCTGGATACAGAGCTGGTGTTCATATGAAGGCGTATGAAGATAAGAAAAGCATCCTTGTCATAGGAGGCAGAGCTGGTTCCTTCCTTGGTGAATATCTTGCAGGTGGAATCGTCATAGTTCTCGGGCTTGGTTATGAAAGAAAGAACATAACGGGTTATTTCTGCGGTAATGGCATGTACGCTGGGACAATCTATCTGAGAACAGAGAAAGAACCGCTGAATCTTTCAGATAAGCTCATCAAACGCATCGTCTCGGATGAGGAAAAGGAAAGAGTAATCCGCCCGATAGTCACGGACTTCGCTTCTGTATTCTCAATTCCAGCTGAACGATGTCTTGAAGGCAGCTTCATGGCTATTGAAGCTGATAAATCGAAATCATACAGCCAGCTATACGCTGCAGTCTGAGGTGCAATATGTGTACGGTGTTCGCTTATAAAGGAAGTGCAATAGGCCTTCCTCAAATCAGGAAAATACTGGAGAGAACAAGGAGAAGAGGACCCGATTCGGAAAAAGTCATCTCCCCTGTTTCAGATCTCTTTCTTGGGTTCCAGCGTCTCTCGATAATGGGTATCGATGAACGCGGGATGCAGCCCTTTGAATACAAGGGCATGTACAGTGTCACAAACGGTGAGATATATGGTTTCAGGGATATACGAAGGACTCTAGAGGAAGAAGGTTATCAATTTCATTCAGACTCTGACTGCGAAACAGTCCTCTATCTATATGAGAAATACCACGAGAAGATGTTCGCTCTTCTCGATGCTGAATACGCGACCGTGATCTATGACAAAGAGAACGGTTTCATAGCAGCACGTGATCCGATAGGCATACGACCGCTATTCTACGGTTACGATAAAGATGGGAATATAGCGTTTGCAAGCGAGGCATGCCTTCTCACGCCATTCTGCAGTGATGTTATTCCATTTCCTCCAGGGCATTACTACAAAGGAGGTGAATTCATCTGCTACAGAGATATCTCGGAAGTGAAGAAGTATACTTACGGGAATACAGATGAGATAACAAAGAACATCAGGGAAAAGCTCATAAAAGCAGTTGAGAAACGCCTCGATTCCGATACTCCGGTCGCTTTCCTGCTATCAGGTGGGCTTGATAGCTCCCTTGTGTGCTCAATTGCTTCCAGAATACTGGGAAAACCAATCAGGACATTCTCTATCGGCATGGACAAAGATCCGATTGATTCGAAATATGCGGAAAGGACAGCCATGTTCCTCGGCTCTGAACATACCAATGTGACAATGACGGAAGAAGATGTGATTACCGTTCTTCCTGAAGTCATAAATGCGCTCGCGACATATGATATAACAACGATACGCGCGAGCATTGGAATGTTCCTCCTCTGCAGATATATTCATGAGAACACAGACGTAAGAGTACTGCTTACAGGCGAGGTTTCCGATGAGCTCTTCGGGTACAAATATACTGACTTCGCACCCGATGCAGAGGCGTTCGAGAAGGAAAGCCTGAAGCGAGTTCATGAACTGTATGCATATGATGTTCTCAGAGCCGATAGATGCATTGCCGACAACAGCCTTGAGGCCAGAGTTCCCTTCGGTGACCTTGATTTCGCTTCCTATGTTCTCTCCATCGATCCTGAGATGAAGATGAATCGTTCAGGACATGGAAAATACCTTCTCCGAAAAGCATTCGAAGATGGTGACTGGCTTCCTGATGACATACTCTGGAGGGAGAAAGCCGCTTTCAGTGATGCGGTAGGACATAGCATGGTCGATGATCTGAAGGCATATGCTGAAAAATACTATGAGGGGAAAGACCTTGAGGCTGAGTATCGTAAGTATCCAGAAGAAGGTAGACCATTCACACCCGAATCCCTTCTATACAGGGAGATATTCGAAAACTTTTATCCCGGGCAGTATAGAATGATCCCAGGATTCTGGATGCCAAACAGCAGCTGGCCTGGATGCCACGTTAACGATCCTTCTGCAAGAGTACTTTCCAACTACGGGAAAAGCGGAGAATAAGGCAGCAGGCAGGCATACGGTTCTGATTCCGTACAGGCCTGCCTGTTTTAATATCATCGCAGAGCTGCCTTGATGAATCCATCAAATAACGGGTGCACCCTATTCGGTCTGCTCTTGAATTCAGGATGTGACTGCACTGCAACGAAATAACGGCACGCAGGATTCTCCATCGCCTCGACAAGTTTTCCATCAGGACTCATTCCACTGAAAACTATCCCGCTATCAGCAATCATATCCCGGAATACGGGAGACACTTCATATCTGTGTCTGTGGCGCTCCTGAACAAGATTCTTACCATAAAGATCATGAAGAAGCGTGCCTTTGCGTATCTCACACGGATAAGCTCCAAGACGCATTGTGCCCCCCTTCACCACGATATTGCGCTGTTCATCCATCAGATCGATTACACATTCCTTCCCTTCTGGATCGAATTCCCTTGAATTTGCCTCTTTTAATCCAACCAGTGATCTGGCAGCCTCAATCACTGCAATCTGCATACCAAGGCATATACCGAAATAAGGGATATCATGCTCACGTGCATATCGCGCGCACTGAATCATGCCTTCGATACCTCTTGCCCCAAAACCTCCAGGCACAAGGATACCATCGACATTCTCAAGGAATTTACCTGCGCCCTCTTTCTCCACCTCTTCAGTGTCGATGAAAGAAAGCTCAAGCTCCGCATCATTCCAGCTTGCAGCATGGTAAAGTGCCTCATTGATTGAAAGATATGCATCATGAAGCTTCACATATTTACCGCATATCGCGATTCTCACCTTGCGCTTCTTCTCGCACAGCATCCTGTCAACAGCCGTGTGCCAGGAGGAAAGATCGCATTCACCGCATTCCAATGAAAGCCTTGATACCACATAATCATCGAATCCACGTTCATGAAGCAGTAAAGGAAGAGCATAAATCGGACTGATATTCTCATTGCCGATTACAGCCCGCCTCTCAACATTGCAGAACATCGCTATCTTCGTAAGGATATCATCATCGAGAGGCTTATCAGAGCGTGCGATTATGCAGTCCGGCATTATTCCCATACCTTGAAGCTCATGTACAGAATGCTGACTCGGTTTCGTCTTATATTCACCACTGCAGGCAAGATAAGGAACAAGAACTACATGAATGAACATGGAATTTCCTATACCGACTTCTGTGCGGAGCTGTCTTGCCACTTCCAGGAATGGCTGGCTTTCTATGTCACCGATGGTACCACCGATTTCCGTAATCACGACATCGGCACCTGTCATCTCTCCGACAGCATAGATTGCAGATTTAATCTCATCTGTCACATGAGGGATTATCTGGACAGTCTTTCCGAGATATCCGCCTTCCCTTTCTCTTGTGAGAATATTCCAGAATACCCTGCCGCTTGTCAGATTAGATTTCCTATTGAGATTCTCATCAATAAATCTCTCATAATGACCAAGATCAAGATCCGTCTCAGCTCCATCTTCAGTAACAAAGACCTCACCATGCTGATACGGGCTCATCGTTCCCGGATCGACATTAAGATACGGATCAAGTTTCTGAGCCGCTACTTTCAGCCCTCTCTGCTTCAGCAGAAGTCCAAGGCTTGCTGCACTTACTCCCTTACCAAGTCCTGACACAACACCCCCTGTAACGAAGATGTATTTCCTATTCATAAGCTCCTCCCGGAAAAAGAAAAAAGGACGCCAATCCCTTAATGAGATAGAC
>JADIMF010000072.1 GCA_017694915.1 Candidatus Ornithospirochaeta stercoravium | reverse complement strand
CTTCTGCCATTCGGAAAAGCCTTCGGATGAATCTATGCAGAGCACATCGGCGCCAGCAGCGATCAGCTTCGGGACGCGCTCCTCGTAATCACGGGTATTTATACCTGCACCTACGATATATCTCTTGTCCTTATCGAGAAGCTCATTGGGATTCTCCTTGTGTTCCGAATAATCTTTACGGAATACGAATGAGGTAAGCCTGCCTTCATTATCGACAATCGGAAGCTGATTGAGCTTATGCTCCCAGAGAATATCATTAGCCTCTGAAAGCGTTATGCCATCCTTGCCGCAGATAAGCTTGTCTAACGGTGTCATAAATGAGCTTACTACAGTATCCTCTCCCATTCTCGATACCCTGTAATCTCTTGATGTTACGACACCTTCAAGACGCCCCGAGGGTGTTCCATCGGAAGTGATGGCTATTGTCGAATGTCCTGTACGCTTTGTAAGCTCAAGCACATCACGAAGCGTCGCATCCGGGCGTAGATTGCTGTCAGATGCAACAAATCCAGCCTTGAATGACTTAACACGCCTTACCATCTCTGCTTCATCGTCAGCGCTCTGGGAACCATATATGAAAGCAACACCACCTTCCCTTGCCAGCGCCTCACCCATCTTCTCTCCGGAAACAGCCTGCATTATCGCACTGACCATCGGGATGTTGAGATGAATCGATGGCTCCTCTCCTTTCCTGTATTTCACAAGTGGTGTCCTGAGCGAAACATTCGACGGGACGCATTCGGCTGATGAATAACCTGGAATCAGAAGATATTCGCTGAAAGTACGCGAAAGATCCTTATAGAAATAGGCCATAAGATGACTCCTTGGCCTATTATGCAGAAACGATATTTCCTATTCAAGCTTTCGGAAGCGCACCACCGGAAAGAAGAACAACGATACTATCCTCTGCGGGAAGTTCCACCTCAAGGAAGCTGTCCTTCAGTGAAAGGCTTCCATTACCGTACCAGAGAACAGCACTCTCAGATGGAAGACCGAACAGGTCGACCGATACATGCCTCTCTCTCGGACATCTGTTGATCACTGCAAGCGCAGCATTGTTTCTTGTAAAGCGTGCTACAGAGAAAGCTTCGTTATCGATCGGATCGATTCTAACGGACGAATACGGAATGAACGGAAGCTTTCTCAGCTCCCCCATTTTTTTGTATGCCTCGTGTGTATCAGCATCCCACTTCGATTCGTCCCAGCACATCGGATAACGAGATGCCTCAACAGAGCCCATCTCCCCATCGATGAGATTCTCATCGCCGTAGTAGATGCTCGGCATACCGGGAAGCATGAATGCCGCAATCACACAGCCTATGTATACATTTTTCCTGAAAACAGCCTTGTTGTTATGAAGACGCGGGGTATCATGGCTATCGATGAGATTCATCTGGAAATATGCACTCTGGTCAGGAACTGCTGCTATGCCATTTCTGAGCGCCTCAGTTATCTCCTGACCTGTCCAGCTCTCCTCATGGTCAGGATCATGTCCCCATCCGGCTGTCAGGAATCTGTCCCTCTCACCCATCCAGGATCTGAGAGGACGAGAGACACCATAATAATTCATAGTGGCATCCCACATATCGCCTTCCATATACTCCGATGAATCATCCCAGTCCTCGCCAACGAGATATAGATCCTTCCTTATACCCTTCAGGGCTTTTCTTACCTCTCTCCACACCTCCTTCGTAAGCTGTACAGAGCCGCACCTTCCGACCTCAGGAGCAACATCGAGGCGCCATCCATCCTGCATGAACGGCTCTTTCAGGTACTTCTGCATCGCAGAATCCTCATTACGGTACACCCTGTCACGAAGCTCATCGGAAAGATAATTCAGCTGAGGAAGCGTCTTTACACCCTGCCAGTACTTCACTGCTCCATCTTCCTGGAAGATATAGAAGCCCCTCTCCACTGAATCCGGATCGGATAGTGCTTTCCTAAACCATTCAGCTTCTATTCCCGTATGATTTATCGAGATATCCACAATTATGCGTATTCCGCACTCATGAGCAGCCTTCATCAGGTGGATGAATGCCTCATCCCCTCCAAGCTTCGGATCAACATGGAAGAAATCGACGGCATCGTAGCGGTGCACGGTACGTGAATCATTGATCGGATTGAGATAAAGCGTATCCACCCCAAGAGACTTAAGATACGGAAGCTTCATCTCTATTCCCCTGAGATCACCATTATAGAAATCAAGGCAGCGTGCCTCGGAAAAAGAACGTGGAGCACTATCGAATGAAGGGGTTGTCACAAGACCTCCATCGAACTCATATTCACCTTCCTTTGCTCCTACAGAAGGATCGCCGCAGAAGAATCTATCCGGGAATATCTGATAGCACACCGAACCTTCAACCCATGCAGGTGCATCAAGGGATGGGATTATCGAAAATCTTTCCTTTATGGATGGTACATATCGCGTGATGCCTCTTCTTCCATAATACCAGCTCTTTCCGCGATGGATGAAAGCAAAATAATAATGGAAAATATCATCAGATGATGTAACAGATGCCTTTGCCTCAAATCTTACAGCACCATTATAGTGGCCTTTCTCTTCCATCTTCACCGAAGAACCCGTTCCGCTATCGCTGTCAGTACGGAGAAAAACAGCATCGGGCGATGATGAAAAAATTATAGCGAAAGAACACTCCTCTCCTCTTTTTGGGAAGATAGGAGAGATGAAATCAATAGATACAGATGAAAATGCCTTAATACTGCTCATAAAACTACCTTATAGGATAATACACCCTACAAGGCAGATATTTCACGTATTATTTCGCCTGGATTGCTGCGAGAATCGACTTGAGGACATCCTCTGGAGATGGAGATGCATCGATATCGATGAGATTGCCTTTTCCCCTGTAGTATGCGATAAGAGGCTCAGTATCCTTCTTATAGACTTCAAGACGATGCCTTATAGCCTCAGGCTTATCATCATCACGCTGGATAAGAGGCTCGCCTGTCTCATCGTCGATGCCTTCAACCTTAGGTGGATTGGAAACGATATGATA
>JADIMF010000071.1 GCA_017694915.1 Candidatus Ornithospirochaeta stercoravium | reverse complement strand
CCAGTTCCTGGCGACCTGTCTCCATAGGAGCTTGTGGTATTTATCGTCCTCAAAGAGATGCTCTCCCTTTGTAAGCTTCTCCTCCGGTTTCATTGCCCTGATTGATGCCATCACACCTTTATCATGGTCTGACGGGAATGAGCTGTAGATTGTGAGATCCGGATCCTTAGCATCATCATGATAAGGTTCCTTCGCCTTGAGAATTGCATCTTTTTTCAGGAACGGGCATTTCATTGCCTCGTTGACTTTTCTCTGTATCGATTCGCGGGTGAAACCAAGCCGTTCCTCGCTCTTCTTGTCGAGAACGGAGAGAGGGGCTATGAAAGGTGAGCGATTTATCATGAGTCGCATGATTCCCGTTTCCTGATAGCTTCCTTCTGCGGTTGTTGGTATGTCCATGGTAAGATCGAAGCAGTAGAGCGCTGCTGATTTCTCAGCTTCATAGAAAAGCGGGAGAAGGGGATGTGTATTACCTCTTTCCGATACGAAAAGCGGGCATGTATGAAGAAATGGAATATGCTCCAGCACTCTTATCTCATTTGCAATGGTATTCTTTGCTCTGTGCTTCAGCGCCCAGTCAAAGAGACGTGGCTGTTTCTCCTTTATGAGTTTCGCAACTGCAATCGTCGCCTCGACATCACAAAGCGCATCATGTGCGTGTGTCTGCTCGATGTGGTTTTCCTCTGTAAGATCTGTGAGTTTGAAAGACGGTGCATTTGTCTCTGGGTTGAGCTTCTCGAAAGAGATTCCTTCCGGTCTCAGATCCCTTGTCGCACGCACAAGATTGATAATGTCCCATCTTGAGCATCTGTTCCTGTATTCCCTCTCGAAAGGATCATAGAGATTTCTGTAAAGAGTGGATCGTATTACCTCATCATCGAAATTGATGCTGTTGTATCCGACAGTTATCGTGTCTGGTACCATGAATTCCGCCTGAAGACGAGCGATGAGCTCTGCTTCAGGAATTCCCTTCTCATTTGCTTCCTGCGGTGTGATTCCCGTTACAAGGCATGAATCAGGGGAAGGAAGGTAGTCAGGAGAAAGCTTTGAATAAAGAACGATAGGTTCTCCAACCTGATTGAAATCCATATCAGTGCGGATGCATGCAGCCTGTGCGATTCTGTCATATCGAGGATTGAGTCCGAATGTTTCAAGATCATACCAGAGAAAAGTCTTCATACAGTTTTACTATAGCATCTTTTCGGGAAAGAGAATGCGGATGCAGGCTGTAAACGATTTGAATATTTTAATATGGATAAAGAAAGCCAGTTGCACATTCTCAAGTACAGCTGGCTTTGTTTTCATCAATCAATGACAGCAGTGATGTCCTTCACCTTCATGATGGCATTCATGATCGCCTTCATGGTCGTGGTGATGACATTCTGCGTTCTCGTTGTATTCAAGCTTTCCAGCTGCGTATGCTTCTGCAGCTTCTTCTGCAGATCCTTCAACTCCCGGATAGATCTTTATTCCGCATGAGCTGAGTGCTGCTCTGGCGCCTCCACCGATACCACCGCAGATGAGAGCTTCTACACCATGATCTGCAAGGAATGGAGCGAGTGCACCATGGCCGCCAGTTGAGGAAGCATCAACCTTTTCCTTATCTGTAATCTTCCCATCCTCAATGGTGTAGATCATGAATTCCTCTGTTCTTCCGAAATGCTGGAAAACAGAGCCGTTATCATAAGTAACTGCAACTTTCATTGTAAACTCCTCCTTCTGAATATAGCCTCACTTTCCTTTAACGTGTAGAGTCTGAAGTATGAAGGATTCAAGAAAGGAGATCATTTCATGGTCTCTATATGACTGGGCGAATAGTGCATTCGCTACAACTGTTATGGCCGCGTTCTTTCCTATCTTCTTCTCGCAGTACTGGTCATACGGAGCAGATAGTGCAGAGAGTACATTCTTCCTTGGGATGGGCAATTCTCTTGCGTCGCTTCTTGTAGCGGTGATGTCTCCTATAATCGGGGCTATTGCTGATAAAGGAAGCTATAGAAAGAAGCTTCTTATTCTGTTTGCGTTTCTAGGTGCCGCATCAACTGCAGGCCTTTTCCTTGTCTCCATGGGAATGTGGCCTCTTGCGATAATCCTCTATGTCATAGCCAACATTGGTTTTGCAAGCGCGAATACATTCTACGATTCGCTTCTTCCGACAATCGCTTCAGAGAAGAAGGTCGATTTCGTCTCATCACTAGGATACTCACTCGGATACATCGGAGGAGGACTCTTGTTCCTTCTTAATGTACTGATGTTCCTGATGCCTCAGACATTCGGTCTTGCTGATGAGATTATGGCTGTAAGGCTTTCATTCCTGATGGTTGGAGCATGGTGGATTGTGTTCTCCGTTCCTCTTCTTCTTTTCGTGAAGGAACCGGAAGGGCAGAGAATGAAGCTGTCCACGGCTATGAAGGAAGGTTTCGGAGATCTTAAGAACACGCTGAAATCTCTCAGAAAGCTTAAGAATACAGCTTTCTTCCTCGTCGCTTACTGGTGCTATATCGATGGAGTCGACACGATAATCAGGATGGCGACAGATTACGGAACCGCTCTCGGATTCTCCGCTTCCAGTCTTATCGTCGCGCTTCTTATCACGCAGTTCGTGGCGTTCCCTGCAGCCCTCATATACAACATGTTCGGCAAGAAAATCGGGGTAAAGCGTGCGCTTCTTGTTGCTATCGCGGCCTATATGATAATAGCCTGTCTTGGCTTCTTCATGACAAAAGAAAGCCAGTTCTATGCACTTGCGGTATGCATTGGACTATTCCAGGGTGGTATCCAGGCACTTTCGAGATCATATTTCTCACGTCTCATTCCAGAGGAGGAATCTGCACAGTTCTATGGCTTCTTCAATCTTCTCGGAAAGTTTGCGGCAATCATTGGTCCGCTTCTTCTTGGAATCGTCACGCTTATCACCGGGCAGCAGAAGTATGGAATCCTCTCTCTGATAATCCTCTTCCTTGCAGGTTTCATACTGCTGAGAAAGGTAGATGATTCTCACATAAAGGATGATATTGAGAAGTTCAGGGAAGCAAAAAGATAAGATTTCAGGGACCGACGGTGATCGGTCCTTTTTAATATCGATTTAACAGAAGCGCGGTTTATTGTTTAACACCTCGTCATGATACTCCATCTTAATGGATATCAGAATCAGGAATATCAGGAAATCTTTCGGTGACAAGATTGTAATAGAGAATCTATCGATGGATATTGCTTCCGGTAGCTTCACGACTCTACTTGGCCCTTCCGGCTGTGGTAAGACGACGCTGCTTAGGATGATTGCAGGTCTTGAGATTCCTGATAGCGGTGAGATTTACCTTGGAAACAGATGTGTTTTCTCATCTGAGAGAAATATAGTCATTCCACCTGAGGAACGTGGTATTGGTTTTGTTTTTCAGGATTTTGCACTCTGGCCTCATATGAGAGTGAAGGATAATGTCGCCTTCGGTCTCAGGGCAAAGAAAATGACGGAGAATCTGGATGAGAAGGTGAAAGCTGCGCTTCACGCGGTACAGCTGGATGATTTTGCTGAACGTTTTCCTGCCGAGCTTTCAGGAGGTCAGCAGCAGAGGGTTTCCTTTGCGCGTGCAATTGTTACAGAACCTGAATGCATACTCTTTGATGAACCTCTCTCCGCACTTGATGCACTTCTTCGTGAGGAGATGCGCTCAGAGCTTAAGGCGCTTGTCTCTGAGAGAGGAATAACATCCGTTTTCGTTACGCATGATCAGACTGAGGCGATGTCGATGTCCGATATGATTGCCGTCATGAATAAAGGCAGTATCGAACAGTATGGAAGGCCGGAGGAAATATACAGCAGGCCAAAGACAGCTTTCGCTGCAAGGTTCGTAGGATCCTCAGACTGGATCGATGAAACGCATATGTTCAGGCCGGAGAGTGCTTCGATAGGTGAAGGCAGTGGCAGAATTGAATACAGGGCGAAAGTAATCGGATCAGAATTCATGGGCTCCTTCTACCGTCTTCTTCTTAGTCATGATGGTAATAAGTGGGTAATCAGTGCGGATAGACCTTATGCGGTAGGCTCTGATCTCACAGTCAATATAAAGAATGATTCGATAGTCAATATCGGAAAGGAAGGTTGAAATGAAGAAGGCATTGATTTTCATGCTTGCTCTTTTTGTTGCAGTATCGGTTGCATTCGCAGCATCCGACAAGGGAATTGTAACAGTCTATATGCCATCTCCTGCAGGGCTTGCCAACAAGCTTGCAGCTGATTTCGAGGCAAAGACAGGTATCGAGGTAAGGACATTCCAGGGGACAACAGGAGAGATTCTTGCACGTCTTGAGACAGAGAAGGCAAACCCTGTTGCTGATGTTGTTATCCTTGCTTCATGGTCAGATGGCCTTTCAATGAAGAACAGCGGACAGCTTGAGTCATATGTTCCTGCAAATACAGAGAATGCTGTTCCAGGTTGGATTGATGAGGATTCGACACTCTTCGGTTATAGTGCCTCTGCTGTAGGTGTCATCTATAACACACTTATCTATCCAGAGCTCGATGCAGACTGGGCAGATCTTGCAGATAGCGCATACCGCAATGATATTGCAATCCCTGATCCTGAGCTTTCAGGTGCATGCAAGGATTTCGTATCAGGTTATGTGAATGCATTCGGCTGGGATACTTTTGAAGCGCTTGCAGAGAATGGAATGACTGTTCCTGGAGCTAACAAGGCAGCTCTTGAGGCTGTAACAACAGGAGAGGTAGGCGTTCTTATCGCAGGAGTCGATTACAATGCTTATTCATCAATCAAGTCCGGTGAACCGCTTGCAATCTATTATCCAGAAAGCGGAACTGTCGTTAATCCTCGTCCTGCAATGATTATGAAGACTGCTCCTGATATGGATAATGCCAAGGCATTCGTAGATTATCTCTACTCCGATGATGCCCAGAAGATGGTGACAGATGCTTACCTTCTTCCTGGTAGAACAGATATTGAGTATACAAACAGATCAACACTTGCAGAGATTCCTCAGATTGAGTGCGACTGGGATGCTATGATGGCAATCTCAACAGACGCGGCTGCAAGAATCAACGAACTCTGCGCTAGATAATCCAGAGGCGGGCTATGGGAAAGAAGATTTCATCTGCAATCGTAATATTGCTGCTTGTCCTTCTCATAATATGCCCGCTTCTCTCGATTTTCAGGGAAGCGGCCTTTACGGAGGGCCGCTTCAATCTCTCTGGAGCTATCGCGACAATCGCTGAAAGCGAGAACGCAGAGATGATAGCCTCATCCCTTCTTCTTGGAATTCTTGTCGTTATCGTTTCATCCCTGATAGCTCTCCCCCTTGCATATATCTTCTCAAGGACAGAGTTCGCGAAATATCGTTTCTTCGACATCATTTTCATGATTCCATTCATGACCCCTCCGTATATCGCTTCAATGGGATGGATTCTCTTCATGCAGAAGAGAGGTCTGATGCAGCAGCTTTTCCCATCGCTTGCATTCATATCGGACTGGTTCTTCTCTCTGGGCGGCCTTGTTCTTGTGATGAGCTTCCATGTGTTTCCTTTCATGATGACGATGATGAAGAACGCGATGCTCTCAGTTCCTTCATCACTTGATGAGGCAGGAGCTGTGCTAGGTGCACGCTTCTTGCTGCGTATCAGGAAGCTTTTCATGCCGCTCCTGACAGGTAATTATGCTATAGGTGCGCTTCTTGTATTCGTGAAGACAATCTCGGAATATGGAACACCATCAACTCTTGGACGGCGTATCGGATTCGAGGTGTTCACTACAGATATCCATCGCTATGCGACTGTTGCTCCTATCGAGTTCGGTAAATCAGCATCGCTTGCCTCTGTACTCATCGGTATATGCATTTTCATATGGCTTTTGCAGAACTACATCACAAACAGGCGCTCGTACAGCCTTGTCGGAAGCAGGCCAGGCAGCGTAAGGATAGGAAAGATGAGGAGGCTTCCATACATCTTATGCTGGATTTTCATCATACTTGTCATCTTCTTCACGATGGTGATTCCTCTTTTCTCTGTAACGGCATCATCGCTTATAAAGCTTCGTGGCTATGGTCTCAGAGCCGGTAATTTCACATTCGATAATTACGTGAAGGTATTTACTGAAGATAAACAGGGAACGGGTGCGCTTCTTGTATCCATATTCCTTGCGGTTTCATCTGCCACGATCGCCTCTGTGCTTGGCACACTATCCGTTCTTGCCTCTAGGAAGGCTGGAAAGAGAACGGGACGTGTTATCGAGGGGCTTTCCCTTATACCGGAGATGCTTCCAAGCATAGTACTTGTTCTCGGTATCATGCTTTTCTATAACGGAATCTACAGGCTAGTCCCTATATACGGAACGATCTGGATCATGGTTCTCAGCTATGTGATACTCTTCCTTCCATATACTGTGCAGTATGTCACTTCATCCTTCTCGCAGATTGGAAGCAGTCTTGTAGCTGCAGGACGCATCTGCGGAGGAAGTCCGTCATATGTATTCATCCACGTGACATTCCCCCTCATATTCAGAGGAATACTCTCTGGATGGATGATGACATTCATCATTGCTTTCAGGGAGCTTGTCACTCCTTCTCTCATAGCTCCAACCAATACTCTCACAGTCTCAACATACATCAACAGGCAGTTTGAGCAGGGCAGTGTCGGAAAAGGAATGGCAATGGCTGTCATATGCATTCTCTTCAGTACTGTTTCCCTTCTGCTTCTCAATAAAGCTGTTGCAATGCAGAAAAAGTGAACATAATACGCATATTTTCAGTTGCGCCATGATTTCTGCATTGTTAGAATTTTCTTATCAATGGAGGACGAGAGGTGAGAAAAGCGCTTATTTTCATCACATTCCTGCTTGTCTTCTGTTGCTCTGCATTTGCTACTGCAGCATCTGCGGCCATTGAGGGGATTTATGATGGCATACTTGCAGCAGTGGCATCGTCTATAACTGTTCCGCGCGTTGCACTTCAGGGGGTTACGGTCGTACGTGACAAGAATCTTATTCCTGTCCGTATCTCGTTTGTGCGGTCTGATGTCTCAAGCTACAGCGATTCGCTGCAGTTTTTCTCGAACGGAGCCGGTAGCAGCATCATGAGCGCAATATCTTCGGATGCGTACCTGTCTGCGATTTCAGGGTTCGCAATCCATGCACTCAATCATTCCGATTTCCAGGCAGACGAAATTGTCCTTGATGGCTCTGTGCGTCGTCTGGATGCTGATTTCATCGAACTCGATGATCTCATTTACAGGGATAACTGGAACGGAATCGATGGACGTTTCTCCCTGTCCATGCTGGTTACGGGACGATTGGCGGATGATGGTGTTATAGTAGAGGGGACATTCGTCATCGAAGGTGGTTATAATAGGACAATGACAATCAGGGCGGAAAGCCTTAAAGTCAATAACGAGGATTATGAACTGGAGCCTGTCACACTACAGGCTGCATATTAGGAGGTTTGTTATGGGAAAGACTGAGGATTTCCTCAGAAAGCATATGTTGACTGCTGCTTCTGTTGATACTGATAAGACACTTGATTTCGTTCTTTCAGAGATGAAGAAGGGTCTTGAGGATGAGGAATCAAGCTCTCTCAGGATGATTGCCACATATGTACAGCCGGATGTGGAGATCGTTCCGGGTGCATCTGTCATAGTTCTGGATGCAGGTGGCACGAACTTCCGCACTTGCCTTGTCACATTCGATGAGAACAGACAGCCTGTCATCTCTGATTTCCGCAAAGTGGGTATGCCTGGAGTGAAGTCCGAGGTGTCGGCAGCTGAGTTCTTCTCGATTCTTGCTGATAACGTAGAGCGTCTAATCGACAAGAGCGACAGAATCGGATTCTGCTTTTCATACGCTGCGACGATTACAGAAGATCATGATGGCATTCCTCTTGTCTTCTCAAAGGAGATAAAGGCGCCAGAGGTAATCGGAATGCCGCTTGGAAAGAATCTTCTCAAAGAGCTTGAGAAGCGTGGCCATGATGTCTCGAAGAAGAAGGTCGCCATCGTCAACGATACTGTAGCGACGCTTCTTGCCGCGAAGGCAGGCCGCCCAGATTATGCTTCATCATACGTAGGCTTCATCCTTGGAACAGGTACTAACACCGCTTACATCGAGGACAATGAGAATATAAAGAAGATATCAATCGGAAAAGGCCGCCAGATTATCAACGTTGAATCTGGATGTCTTGCGCTTGAACTGGGCGATCTCGATAAGAAGTTCGTAAATTCAACTAAGGATCCTAATTCCTACTGGTTCGAGAAGAAAATAAGCGGTGCTTACATTGGTCCGTTCTCAGCCTGTGTGATTGAGGAAGCCATTGCTGAAGGCATCCTTTCGAAGACATTCGCAGAGCGCTATAAGGAAATCGAGCCTCTCAATACAACGCGTATGAGCAATTATCTTGAGATGTGCCATAACAGTGATTATGATCTTGTTCGCTGTGTTGAAGGCTCCGAAGAAGATGCGACAGCGCTTTACAAGATCCTCAAGAGCATTATCGAAAGAGCTGGAAAGCTTACAGCTATAAATCTTACAGCTGCTGTGCTCGCTTCAGGAGAAGGTAAACAGCCGAGAGAGCCTGTTGTGATCAATGCTGATGGTACAACGTTCTATAAGACGGAATTCCTTGAATTCTATACACGTCTTTATCTCGATGAGATACTTGAGAAGAAGCATGGACGCTATTATGAAATCGTCCAGATCGACAATTCCCCGACGCTCGGGGCAGCTATCGCAGGTCTTGCAATCTGATGGCAGTCCTTGCGGTCCACGATCTCTCGTGCTATTCAAAATCATCTCTTACTGTAGTGCTTCCTGTTCTGGAGGCACTATCTGTTGAGACTGCTGTTCTTCCTACAGCTCTTCTTTCCACGCAGACAGATGGTTTTGATGATATCTACGTGAAAGATAACCTTGAGTCCATGAAGGCCATACTCTGCAGATTCGAAAAACTGGGAATCTCATTCGATGGTATCTATACAGGGTATATCGGTTCTGCTGATGAGATAGAGCTTATACGTTCCTTTGTAAAGGATGTGGGTGCGCCTCTGCTTGTAGATCCTGTAATGGGAGATGGCGGAGAACTTTACCAGACAGTTGGTAAGGATGTCGTGGCTTCCATGATAAAGCTTGTCCGCAAAGGCGATATTATCACACCGAACTGGACTGAGGCTGAAATTATCACGGAACTTGGATACGGAAAGGGAAAGGCATCGCAGAGGATGATTCTCGATGAGATCAAGGTGCTCCGTTCCCTTGGACCTGCAAAAGGTGTCATAACAGGAATTCCGCTTGAAGCAGGAGGTCTTGGAAACGCCGCATGGGATGGTGATGAGGTAAGACTCTTCCAGTATGAGGATGAGGGCGTCTCGTATCCAGGATCAGGCGATCTATTTGCTTCGCTTCTTTTCGGACTTGTGATGAAAGGTGATAGTTTCTTCTCTGCAGCTCTCAATGCAACCAATACAGCGACGTATGCGGTGCATATGACAAAGAAGAACGGCAGGGAAAGGAGACTTGGCATCATGCTGAAACCTGTTATGGATGAGATAAGAAGGAGGATGCTCTGAAAATCCTCGTTCTTGCTTCAGATAAAGCTGAAGTACGTTCTCTTGCCGGATATAACACTGTGATTACAGGCACAGGGCTTGTGCAGGCTGCTGTGGCAGCAAGCTATGCCATTGCTGAATACAAGCCGGATGCTGTGGTATCTACGGGGAGTGCAGGTAGCTTCGGACGCTTCTCTGTCGGAGACATTGTATCGTTTTCAAAGGTAATCTCTCCTGATAATGATCTAACGCGCTTTCACCTTCCGAAAGGTGCCATGCTCTCTGATAATCATCAGACTATCGTCACGCTCTCTCTTGTAAGCGAAAATGATTACATCCTCTCATCCTCATCTGCTTTTGAATCCGGTGATAATCGCAAAATAGGGGACATCGCTCCTGATGCCGCAGACATGGAAGCTTTCGGAGTTGCTTATGCCGCGTACAAAATGCATATCCCTTGCCTCGCGGTCAAGATGATAACAGACATCATCGGAGAGGATCTTCGTCTTCCTGATTACTCCTTCAGACTGAGAAAGATGAGGGAAGAGCTTCCTTCTGCTATAGAGAAAGCGTTTTCGGTTCTCTGAGTCTTACGGAGTCATGGGTAGGCTCCGAGGCAAGCTTACGGGCAAACTCCCTGATTTCATCCTTCTTTTCCTCATACAGCTTCTCTGCCGTGCTGAAAAGGATGTTTATCGTCTCATTGCTCGTCTCATCGAGCTTTATCCTTCTACCGCTTTCTGGAATCCATATTCTGGTGTATGACACATCGCTGATTTCAGCCATTGCATAGTCTGCAGTTCTGAGAGCGGCATCTCGGAAGATCTTCGTAAGCGGATTTGCCCATCCTGTAAGTCCTCCAAGGGAATCCTCAGGCTCGTAGAGGAATATCTGCTCTGCGGTGGACAGGCTAAGGATATGGTATTTCCTCGCATTCGGATAAAGCTGCCGAGCAAGCGCGTATGCAATGAGAGATGGATTGTTTGCGGCAACTCCTCCGTCTATGAGACTTCTTCCATAGAAGTTATATGGCTGGAAATAAAGAGGAGCTGCTGAGCTGGCCCTCGCGCCTTCCCAGATGTATGCAGTTTTATCGTTCCAGCTTGTTACAGGATAAATCATACCGTCTTTGGTAGAGTATGTTATAAAAGCAGTTGGAATCATCAGATCCTGCATCTGCTTGTCACCGTACATCTTCCTGAGGAATGCCTCATATGGCTTTGCTTCATACTTGTCCGTGAAAAGAGGACCAAGAATCGACTTGACGCTGTGGATCGGGAAAATCTCAGAGCCATGCTCTGCATAAAGCGATGCAAATTCATCTGGATCGGCACTCCGCTCGATTACGCCTTTGAGGTATTTTTCCGTCTTCTTCCTGAAGAAACGCCTATAGGTGTATTCCCCATGGATTTCCGCCTCTTCGCCGTCTTCCTTTTTGAATCCTGTGCCTTCTACGGGAATGGAAAGCGCGCCTGCGATAAGGGCTCCGGTGCTTGTACCAGCCGCGAGATCGAAATGAGAGTACAGAGGTCTTGTATCTCCTTCGGCTTTCAGCATGGCAGAGAGACGTGAAAGGATGTATGCAGGGATTATCCCACGCATACCTCCACCATCTATTGCCAGGATGAAACGTTCTTCCGCCATAGCTGAATAATCAGCACTTGAAGCTGTATCGTCAAGCCGTGGTATCATCAGGGCATGGATGAATACAAGGAATGCCATCTCTGTCCAAATGAGTGTGGCGTCAACAGATATGAAACCACCGGTGTATGCAGGCAGGGTTCTGTCGTCAGAATTGCATGGTCTGGGCTTCACAGGGGAGAAGAACCCCCTATAACCGGTGAGCACGGATCGGGAATGATATTCTTCACCGGCTGTCCGCTTCATTGCCAGTATTGCCAGAACAGGCAGATTTCCGGATCTGATGGACTGAACTACGGAATAGATTTCACGGTTGAGGAGATGGCGGAACTGATGCTGAGCCTTCAGAAGATGGGAGCCGCGACTCTGAATCTTGTTACTGGAACGCATTTCATTCCATCGATAATCTCCTCGCTTGAGATAGCGAAGGGACGAGGCTTTTCCCTCCCTGTCGTATGGAACAGCTCAGGCTATGAGAATGAGCATGCGCTTTCGCTCATCGATAAGTACATCGATATATATCTTCTTGATTGCAAGACCCTTTCTCATGGAACCGCTTCCCGGTTCTGCAGAAGGGAGAAATATGCTGATGTGATAATCCCTGTAATGGATTTCGTGAAGAAGAATCATCCATATACCGATCTGGAGAAGATGAAGGGAACTGTGCTCCGTCATCTTGTATTTCCCGGTGAACTTGAATCCACATTCTCCTTCCTTGCATATTTTGCGAAGAACTATAAGGACAGCTTCTATCTTTCGCTGATGACACAGTTCGTGCCGCCGCTTGGCAATCCTGAGTTCAGCAAGATAACCGATGATGAATATGATGCGTTGGTTGATATGATGGAAGTGCTGGAGATAGATGACGGATTCATCCAGGACCCTTCGGATGATGATGTCCTCTGGATCCCAGATTTCAGCAGGGATGTACCTTTCCCAGAATCCTTTGCGGATCCTGATCCTTATTTTCTTTCACTCAAGCACCGATGACAGTGCCTTCGAATGGAAGGCCTTCGAGGATGCATCTTATATTCTCCGTATTGCGGCCATCTGCACAGATTACCTTCATTCCATCTGCCTCTGCGCGTTTGGATGCAATCGGGTCGAATGGCGCGTTGAGACCTGGATTCCACTCATCTCCGACCATCTTTCTGAAATCATGCCAGGAGATGCTGTCCAGAGGTTTTGCATCCGGATCTTTCTTCGGATCGGCTGTATAGACCTTCTTTATATTTGAAAGGTTGATTATCATCTTTCCTCCGAAGCGTTCTGCAAGATAAACGGCATCGGTATCAGTTGAGAAACCTGGCTTCCATCCACCAGCTACGAGAATCCTTCCACCGAACTTTATGTTCTCATCTGTCGGATCCGTAACAAGCTCATCTGTAACGAACTCGCTGAACACAGAGCGCAGAAGCGTCCCGTTCAGATGGGTTGCCTTGATGCCGAGCCAGTCCTGAAGGAGAGGATCTGCATTTTCCTTAACTGTCCTGAGTGCATTCTGGTATTTACGGGCAGGGGCACCACCGCCTGCTACGAAGATAAGCTTGTCCTCAGGATGCTTTTCCAGATAGGAAAAAACCATGTCATAGAAGTCTTTGAGAAACGATGTATCGACATTGTCTGGGGCGATGATTGAGCCTCCGACAGAGATGACTGTAAGTGCCATATAGCCTCCTTTGAGCGATTATAAAGGAATTTTTCGGAAATTTCGCCAAAAAGCAAACATTTTTCGGGACTTAGAGCGTATAGAATATAGGAGGTGATATTATGAATCACTTGAATAGCGTGCTTCTGGAAGGTGTCCTGGTGGATAATCCGAAGCTTATTCCGCTCGTGGATCCCCCTAATGGGATCAGGCTCGTGAAGTTCGATGTAGCAAGCGACCGCTTCTATGTGAACAGGGAAGGCGTGAAGGCCGTGGAGACGGTGTTTATTCCCGTGCAGTGCTGGGGAAGCCTGGGAGAGAAATGTCTGGAGAAGATGAAGAAGGGCATGACCTGCAGGACTGTAGGCAGGTTGAGGCTTTCAAGATGGATGGCTTCAGATGGCACATCACGCAAATCAATTGAGATCGTCGCTCAGCATCTTGAATTCAAAGCCCCGCGCTCGCGCAGCGTGAATCCCGAGATTCTTGAAGACAAGAACAATGAGGCTGATTCAGCTGGCGAGCCAGAGGTCCTCTATACATTCTGATCAGTCACCTTCGTAAGGTATGTATACATTATTCATACCGAAGGTGGATTCAGATGTATCGGTGATGAAGAAATCCGTGGAGGTGTTTGTATCGACACCTCCCGGAAACCTTGCGATTACGCGTGATGCCGTCACATCTAGCGATGATATTGCATCTCCTTCCCATTCACCTGTCCTCATCATGTATATGGCTGCATTCTCTGTCTTCGTATTGCCATAGCCGCCGCAGAGCTCGCTTTCGCCTGTTGTGTAGATTATTCCATCCATCAGGTATCCATCGATTTCCGAATAAAGCAATACCGCACCATTGATTCCTGATAGCGTTTTATCGCTTCCTCCCTCTACGATATAACCGCAGAAGCCGTTATCGAAGATCATGTCGAATGAATCCGGGGTACTGTCCCAGTAGATTACTATGGTGTCGTATGGCTTTACGTGAATATCCGGAAGGATAACATAATGTTCTGCATCTTCTATCAGCGCATCTGTCACGACAAGGCCTGCTGCGCTTCCTTCCTCCAGGAACAGGATTTCTATCCTGTCAGGAGACGTCTCAGTTCCTTTCGGTGATACTTCATTGATAAGCGCATCTGGTATCTCCATATTGCGTCCCACGAGCTTTATCGTAGAGCGCGATGTATTACCACTGCTGTCTTCACTTGTCACATAGAAGATAGCCTCTTCTCCTTTTTCCAGAGTTCTTCCCAAGGGTAGTAGGAATACAGTGCCTGTCGGGTTGCCCACGAGGGGAATCGAACCGAGCTTCATCTCGATTATCGTCACATCCTCGCTGTAGACAAGGCGTATGATGCTGTTGTCTCTGAGGGAATATGAAAGAAGGACAGGGGCTTCCTGGTCCTTCCCGAAGAAAGTGTCGTAAATCCTTCCGCCTTCTGCAGGGCAGGAGGATACAATGAGCACAACTGCGATAAGTAAAAATAAAATCCTCATATATATTATACGCTCTAAGTCCGGGAAAATGTTTGTAATACATTTTTTCATGAGTAGCAAAAGCGGAATTAAACGTTTAGATTGAAGTCATGAATAAACTTTGGGAAAAAAATTACACGCTTGATTCGATGATGGAGCATTTCACAGTCAGGAATGACTATGTATACGATGAGGAGCTTGTGCTTGCCGATGTGATAGGTTCGGCATCTCATGCACAGGGCCTGAAGAAGATGGGGATATTATCTGAAAAGGAAACTGAGGATCTTATGAAAGGACTCAGGGAGATAGCTTCCCTAAGGCTTTTCGAATCCTTCCCGATATCGCAGCAGGATGAGGACTGCCATACAGCCATCGAAGGGTATCTTACAGAGCATTTCGGAGAATGTGGTAAGAAGATACATACAGGAAGAAGCAGAAATGACCAGGTGCAGACCGCGCTACGTCTTTATATGAGAGAGGCATCTCTTCTGCTTGCAAGAGCTTCCGTTTCGTTTGCCTCAGCCCTTATTGAGCTTGCTGAGAAGAATCAGGATATACCGATGCCTGGCCGTACGCATATGCAGATAGCGATGCCGTCCTCCGTTGCGCTCTGGGCACTTTCGTATGCAGAGGAGATTCTTGAGGAGAGCAACATGCTACTCTCTCTGTATAGCGTTATGGATCAGAGCCCGCTTGGATCTGCGGCATCATATGGTGTCACGCTTCCTCTTGATAGGGCATACACCGCATCTCTCATGGGATTCGCGAAAGTTCAGAACAACGTGCTTTACGCTAACAATTCCAGAGGCAAGTTCGAGGCATTCTTCCTCGACCATGCTGAGTATATCGCACTTACGATCTCGAAGCTGAGTCAGGACTTAATGCTCTTCACGCTTCCTGAATTCGGATATTT
>JADIMF010000070.1 GCA_017694915.1 Candidatus Ornithospirochaeta stercoravium | reverse complement strand
AGACGGAACAGGATTCTTGCGATACTTGAGTATCTCGAAAGGGAAGTGATGACATCAGTTACACCTGTAGAAGGTGTGATGATTGCGGATTACAGGTATGATCTTAAGGAGACCATATCTGAAGAAGGCCTGGAATGGCATGATTTCAGACGTGACGGCACATGGGGCGGTCATGATAAGCATTACATGTTCAAGGCTGATGTCACAGCAACGGAAGAGGGAAAGCCTTTTGCGGTGACTGTCGCGACTGGTGATACCGATCTCTGGAATACCGACAACCCTCAGATTCTCATGTATCTGAATGGAAATCTCCGTGCAACGATGGATATGAACCACACAATGGCTGTCCTCACGGAGAGCGCTAAGAAAGGTGAATCCTTCCATCTTTCATTCTATGCATACTCGAATCACAGCGAAGCGGTGAATCTCTTCCGCATCGATACAGCAGTTCCTGATGCTGCTGTAATGTCTCTCTATTTCGATATGAAGAATATCTTCGAGGCGGCAGATCTGCTTGATGAGAATGATGAGGAGCGAATCATCGCGTTCAAGGTGCTGGAAGATGCAATCGATGTGCTTGATACGAGAAATCATGAACTTCTGCATAAGAGCGCATATGATGCCTCATCTATTATCGATGAATACCTTGCATCCCGTCATCCGTCTGTACCCACTGTATGGTCTGTAGGAAGCACTCATATTGATGTGGCATGGAAGTGGCCTGTAAGGCAGACGAGGGAGAAGGCTGTCAGAAGCGTTCTCACCGCTCTGAATCTTCTCGATCATTATCCTGATGCGAAGTTCCTTCTCACACAGCCTCAGCTCTATCAGTTCGTGAAGGAGCTGGCACCATCGCTTTTCGAGAGGATAAAGAAGAAAGTCGCGGACGGACAGTGGGAAGCTGAAGGCGGAATGTATGTTGAATCGGATTCCGTTCTCACATCAGGAGAGTCTCTTGTCCGCCAGATAATCCATGGAACAAGATTCTTCCATGATGAACTCGGAGTGGACCACCAGGAGGTGCTCTGGCTCCCTGATGCATTCGGCTTCAATGGCAATATTCCTCAGATAATGAAGAAATCCGGGCTTAAGTACTTCATGACCACAAAGATAAACTGGAGCGATACTCATCGCTTCCCGTTCGATGTATTCACATGGAGAGGTATCGATGGCAGTGAGGTTCTTGCTCATTTCATCTCCACAAAGAGATATGACAAGACAGGACTGTCAAAGGTTTTCAACACGACATATAACGGACTTCAGAATCCTTCGCAGATAATGGGAACATGGCAGCGCTTCATCGACAAGGATGTGACGAATGATGTCCTGACATGCTTCGGTTATGGAGATGGTGGCGGCGGTATCACATATCAGATGCTTGAGAACACTGACAGGATGCGCTCCTCAATTGCAAGATGTCCGAAGACTGAATACACGACAGCGCGCGAATATTTCCATCGTCTTGAATCGACTCTCGACAGCACACGTCTTCCACGCTGGGAGGGCGAGCTCTATTTCGAGTATCACAGAGGAATTCTCACATCGGTATGTGAGGAGAAGAGATGGAACAGGAAGATAGAGGCTCTCACACATTCCGCGGAATTCCTTGCGGCTTTCGCCGGGGGAGAGTATCCGGCAGCTGAATTCGACTGGATCTGGAAGAAGATGCTTCTGAATCAGTTCCATGACATCCTCCCTGGTTCTGCAATCGCAGAGGTTTATGAGATAGCTTTCAAGGAGTATGAGGAAGCTGCAGCGAAGGATAGGAAGATAATCGATACAGCTGTTTCAGCCATTGCTGGCAATGGAGGAAGCAGAACAGCTGTATTCACATCGACATCAGAGCCTTCCGATACAGTCTACATCTCAGATTCGCCTCTTGCAGGAATGGAAGGGGAGGCAACATATGATGGAAGATATGCATATCTTCTCAAGGACCTTCCTTCGTATGGCGTGAAGACATATTCCGGAGATTCCAAGGGATGCGGCAAGGTCGTGGAAGGAGAGTTTCCTGTTTTCGATACACCTTATTACCATGTTTCGCTCGATGTGAATGGGAATATCATCTCACTCTTCGATAAGAATGCTGATAGGGAAATTATACAGTATGAGAGGGCTGGTAATGAGCTCATTGCATATGAGGACAGGCCTCTTGAGTATGACAATTGGAATCTTGAGGAATACTATCGTGACAAGCCATATTTATGGACTGAAGGCAAAGCGGAACTTGTGGAGAACAATTCGATAAGAGCTGTTGTCAGGACAAGAAGGACGTTCATGTCATCATCTGTCGAGCAGGACATGGTCTTCTATGCCCATACATCAAGAATCGATTTCTTCACAAAGATAGACTGGCACGAGGACCATCTTCTTCTCAAGGCTGAATTCCCTGTGGATATCCATGCGGGCAAGGCTTCGTATGAAGTGCAGTTCGGAGCTATCGAGAGATCGACAACTGAGAACACAAGCTGGGATAGGGCCGCATTCGAGGTTCCTGCACAGCGCTGGGCAGATTACTCGGAGCCTGGTTTCGGATGCTCGATCATCACAGACAGCCGCTATGGTTTCAGTGTCAAGAACGGCGTCATGACGCTTTCTCTCCTGAAATCTGGAACATATCCTGATACCAGGGCAGATCACGGGTATCATGAGACGCTTTATTCCTTCTATCCTCACTCAGGCACATGGAGAGAAGGCGGAACTGTAAGGGAGGCAGAGGCCATCAACAGGGATATCTTCGTAACCTCTACCGATAAGAATCTTTCAAATTCCTTCGTCTCATGTGATGATTCCGGTGTTATCATTGATACAGTAAAGAGATCGGAGGACGGAAGCGGTATCATAGTACGTCTTTATGAGGCATATGGAATGAGGAAGAAGTGCAATCTCTCATTCGGCAAAGCATGGAGGATTTACGAGACGGATCTTCTTGAGAATGAGAAGTTCCTGATTGATGAAGGTGACTCCGTCTCGCTCCTCGTTCATCCGTATGAGATCATGACGCTCTTCCTGGAGGAACAGAAATGAGAAAGGTCAGACTGGGAATCATCGGGCTTGGTAATATGGGCTCAGGGTATGTGAAGATGATAAAGGCAGGAGACTGCCCGGAGGTCGAGATAACAGCAGTTGCGGATCTCAGGGAGGACAGACGGGAATGGTTCCGTACGGTCTATCCGGAAGTTCCTGTATTTGAGGAAGGTCATCAGCTGATAGATAGCGGTCTTTGTGAAGCTGTTATGATTGAGGTTCCTCATTATCATCATCCTGAATTTGCAATCTATGCCATGAAGCATGGCCTTCATGTTCTTTCAGATAAGCCTGCTGGTGTGTATACGAAGCAGGTGAAGGAGATGAATGAGGAAGCTGCAAAGCATCCTGAGCTTGTTTTCGCAATCATGTTCAACCAGCGTACGAATCCTCTCTACATAAAGATGAAGGAGCTTGTGTCTTCAGGAGAGCTTGGCGCGATAAAGCGCGTGAACTGGATTATCACGGACTGGTACAGAACACAGATCTATTATGATTCAGGCGCATGGCGTGCAACTTGGAGCGGTGAGGGCGGCGGCGTTCTTCTTAATCAGTGCCCGCACCAGATGGATCTTGTCACATGGATATGTGGGCTTCCTTCTCGTGTACGTGCTTTCTGCCATGTAGGCAAGTGGCATGATATCGAGGTGGAGGATGATGTGAGTGCATACTGGGAGTATCCCAATGGAGCTACTGGAGTATTCGTTACAAGCACAGGCGATGCTCCGGGAACAAATCGCTTTGAAGTCGATCTCGAGAAGGGAAAGCTCGTCTGTGAGGATGATAAACTTACGCTTTACAGGCTTAGTGTGAATGAAAGAGAGTTCTGCCGTACGGCAAAGGGCGGTTTCGATAAGCCTGAGTGTACTAAGGAAGTGATAGATATCGAGGGAGAGAATCCTCAGCACAAGGCTGTCATCAATGCCTTCGCCGCAAAGATTCTCGGCCATGGCGAGCTGATTGCTCCGGGATATGAGGGAATAAACGGCCTGATGCTTTCGAATGCGCTCTTCCTCTCATCCTGGCTCGATAAGACGATAGAGATTCCATTCGATGAGGATCTCTTCCTTGCTGAACTGAATAAGAGAATCGCTGCATCGAAGCGTAAGGAAGACAAGAACATAACATTCTCGACAGAGGGAACATACTGAGGAGGCCTTTATGTACAAGCTTTCAGGATTTGCAGATGAGATAGATCAGAGCCTTGATAACCAGATGAGAACAATAAAGGATCTCGGGATGGAGTGGATAGAGTGCCGCGGTGTCGATGGTGCTCCTCTCATTTCGTACTCGCTTGAGGATGCGGAGAAGATAAGGAAAAGGCTTGATGCTAATGGCATAAAGCTTTCCTCCGTAGGTTCATCAATTGGAAAGATCGGTATAAATGATGATTTCGAGCCACATTTCGAACTCTTCAAACATACCTGTGAGATAGCGAAGCTCTTCGGAACGAGGAACATAAGGATGTTCTCATTCTTCATACCGGAAGGCGAGGATGCGGGGAAGTATGAGGATGAGGTTATGAGGAGACTTGATAAGCTTGCCGAGTATGCTGCGAAGAATTCTCTTGTGCTTCTTCATGAGAACGAGAAGGAAATCTATGGTGATATCGCACCGAGATGCCTGAAGATAATGGAGAGATTCTACAGCGATAATTTCAAGGGAGTCTTCGACTTCGCTAATTTCGTCCAGTGCCATCAGGATACGCTTGAGGCGTGGGATATGCTGAAGAAATACATTGTCTATATCCACGTCAAGGACGCGAAATGGAGCGATGGCTCTGTCGTTCCTGCAGGATATGGAGACGGACATCTGGAAGAGATTCTGACAGATCTGAAGAATGAGGGTTATGATGGATTCCTGTCGCTCGAGCCACATCTCGCGGATTTCCAGGGATTCCAGGCACTTGAGAACGGCAGTTCGATAAAGGCTGGAAAGAAGCTTACTGGCGTAGAGGCTTTTACGCTTGCTCATGATTCGCTTCTCGCTCTTCTTGATAAAATCGAGTGGAAATAAAACACCCCGATTCGATGAATGGCTGTGCGTCTGTACAGCCATTTTCTCTTTCTTGTGCTATATTCCATATAGGAGTCTAACTATGGCTGATAATCAGATGGATGAATACGAGGCACAGACCGCGCGTATACGTGCCCGTATGGATAAGATAGGCCGCAAGATCATGATCATGAGCGGCAAAGGCGGTGTTGGCAAGACGACGGTTACCGTTAATCTTGCAAATGCTCTTGTGGATATGGGATGCAGGGTTGGTGTCCTCGATACGGATCTTCATGGTCCGAATGTCGCTGTGATGTTCGGTTGCCGTGATGCTGAGCTTCAGAGTGAGGATGGACATACATTCATCCCTGTCACACCGAGGGAGAATCTCAAGGTGATGTCGCTTGCATTTGCTCTTGAGGATCAGGATGCTCCTGTTATCTGGAGAGGAAGCCTCAAGAACAGCGCGATAAGGCAGTTCCTTGGCGATGTGGAGTGGGGAGAGCTGGATTATCTTCTCATCGATACACCTCCAGGAACAGGTGATGAGCAGCTTACTGTCTGCCAGTCCATACCAGAGCTTACCGGTTCTATAATCGTGACAACACCTCAGGAGGTTGCTGTCCTCGATGCCCGCCGTTCTGTCAATTTCTCCAGAAAACTCGGTGTCGCCATTATCGGTGTTATCGAGAATATGTCAGGACTTATCTGTCCTAACTGCAAGCATGAGATTCCTATCTTCGGCAAAGGCGGTGGAAAGAAGATGTGCCAGGATATGCATGTGCCTTTCCTCGGAGCTGTTCCTATGGAAGCAGGCCTTCCGGATGCTGAGGATTCGGGAAAGGAATGGATACAGGAGCCGGGAGTGCATCCTTCAGCAGAGGCGCTTAAGGCGATAGCAAATGAGATAAACAACGGTACTGCATGTTCCACAAGCAGGGATACATCATTCCTTGGCACTCCATCATGCAAACCTTCAGCTTGTGCACACTGTACCTCAAACTGCCCATCGAGGAAGAACAATGGCTGATGAAAAGAAACTGATGTGGAAAACGGAATCCGTTAAGAAGGCTTTTGAGACAAGGATCTTCGATGTCGTCATGGTCCACAGGAAAGCTCCGGACGGCAGAGAAGGGGATTTCGTCGGTATCGAAAGCCCTGACTGGATCGTGGCTCTTCCCTGGTACAGAAAGGATGGCGTTCCATATTTCATAATGGAAGAGCAGTTCAGGCATGGCACTGAGTCCATTACAAGGGAATTCCCCGCAGGCCTTGTCGAAGAGGGCGAGAAGGCACTGCATGCCGCAGAGCGCGAGCTCCTCGAGGAGACTGGTATCAGAGGAAATTTCACAGAGCTTGGCTGTGTCTGTCCGAATAATGCTTTCATGACGAACAGACAGTCATTCTTCCTTGTGACAGATATCGAGAAGGTATCAGGGCAGTCACTTGATCCGGATGAAACTATCGATGTCATAGAGGTTCCTGTAGAGGAAGCAATCCGCGATATGGGAAAAGGCCTCTATGACAATGGAATCATGATGATGGCCATAGGATTCTTCATGCGCTATGCGGAAGAGCATCCTGAGCTCAAGCTGAGAGAGACGATATGAGAAAGCTTTTCATCATCCTTTTTGCGATACTTCTTGCTTCCTGCGCTTCGACAGATAATATTCCTACTGTTTCCGTTACAGGAAGCGCATCGGTATCGATGCTTCCTGATATGCTGTCTTTTACCGTGACCGCATCCAGAACCGTTGAGACCACGGAGGAAGCGCGAAGCACTGTATCGATGATGATCAACAGCGCCGTTGAGATACTTCAGAATGAGTATGCCGTGGATGACGACGATATCGTGACGGCATATGTTTCCGTATCACCGGAGTATTCATGGAAGGATGGTGAAAGTATTCTTCTTGGACAGCGTGCAGTGCAGTCTGTTGATGTGACGCTTCATGATATCGATGCGGCGGGAAAGGTTTTCCAGAGCCTTTCCTCCATCGATGGTATAGGTATTTCTTCGATAACAGCTGACAAGGAGAACAAGAGTCTTGAGACGATGAAAGCACGTTCTTTCGCTGTACAGGATGCCCATGATAAAGCTGCTGTATATGCGAATGCCGCAGGATATGTTCTCGGGGATCTTGTCTCGCTTTCCGATGACACTGTTTCCGCTGTTCCATATGCTAACCGCATGTATGCGATGGAGGCTGCCTCTGCTTCCGATGCTATGTCATATTATGTTGGCGATATCTCCATCAGCGATAGCGTTACAGCGGTGTATGAGCTGCTGAAATAAGCTGTAATCTTTATTTTAGAACAAGAACAGCTACCTAGGTTTTTCCGAGGTAGATGTTTTCTGCTGAGCTTCTTTGCTTATGCTCTTTTCTTATCTGAGCCTGTGAGAAGCATGAATACAGCAGCTACTGCTATGGCAACGCAGAGGACAGGCATCGAAGCTCCGTAGCCGAATCTGTCTATCGCACTGCCGAAGATCGCATTGAATACGACATCGAGAATCGAAGCCGCGCTTACGACTGCGGTTGTGGCTCTTGCCCCAAGAGAGGAAGGTGCGTATTTCCTTACAAGAGCGACTGTCGTTGGATACACGATCGATACCGCAAGACCTGTAAGGAAGAGAAGCGGAAGTATTCCGGTTCCGAATACAGCGGCTGTGACGACAAATGCCGCGATAAGCGAGAGAAGCAGCATCTTTCTCGCCCCGACTTTATCGACGAACTGTCCGATTACAAGACGCCCGACCATTATTCCCGCAGAATAGAGCGAAAGCCCCAGACCTGCCGCTGCCGCAGTGAGCTTTAGCTGCTCCGTTCCATACATTATGAGGTAGTTCGTGAGGCCATGCTCCGCGATAAGATAGAAGCCGAGGGAGAGCGTTACCATCGCAATCGGGAACATCTGCAGCTTCTTTATGCCATTGTCAGGAATCTCCTCTTCATTCTTTTTCTCACTGCTTCCCTCTGCTCTGAGCCTTGTTATCGCGAAGCAGATAGGAACGAGAAGGACTGCCATGGCTATGAGAACTCCATTCCACACTCTTACATCAGAGGAGAATCTGGAGAGTATGAACTGGGATCCGGCGGTTCCTATTCCCTGAAGGAAGAATAGCGCGTTCAGAAGCATCAGGCTCTTTGTCGCGGAGAATGAATCGGAAAGAAGATTCATCGTCGTATTGAGAAGCGTAGAAATTCCCAGCGCAAGGAAGAAGCCGAGAACGAGAAGGAAGTACACTCTTCCTCCCAGAAGTATGAGCTCGGAAATCGCAAGTGCAACCACGAAGATCGCCATTGCTTTCTTTCTTCCGATCTTGTCGAGTATCACACCGCCGAATAACAGACATACGAGATTGCCCAGATAGCTTGCGGATACGATGAAGCCGACCTGGGACATCGAGAATCCGAAAACCTCTGTAAACAGCGGGGTGAATATGCCTCTGAGTGCGTCGCTGAGGCCGAGTATCACCATGAGAATTGCGCAGATTATATATAAGCCTTTATTCTTCATTGTTTTCTCCCAGTTTTCTGATGTTAATGATATTGCTTCGTGTGGAAAAGAGAGGGGGACCGCAGTTGCCTGCAGTCTCTTTTCTCAAAGGACGTTTTCCATAGTCACGGTTCCGGAAGGTGTGAAGCCTTTGTAATTCTCCTTCTTGCCATTTACGGAGAGGCTGTCATTCCAGCCAGCTTCCATCGTTCCATACTCAGGATCTATGAATGTGAAAGAGAGGGCTTCTCTGTCATATGAAAGAGGAGTGGACAGGATTTTCTTCTCAAAGCTTTCAAGATCCTTTTCCTCCCAGAGTTCAGAGCATCTCATAATCCAGATATTCTTCTTCCCCTGGCTCTTTATCTCCCTGTTCATATTAGGTCCCGTTGTTTCTATTTCAAGACCATTCATCGCTGTTATGGCAATAAGGCCGTCGCTGAATGACTCTGCGAAGAGCCAGCCATCCTTCATTTCCCAGCGTCTGAAGGCGAATGAAGGGAAATATGCATGGGTGAAATCCACAGGATGCAGATCTGATACCGAATAAATCGTAGATGCAAAGCCTTTGTATTGGTTTGTCCTTGGAAGGGTTCCTGAGCCTGCCCAGTAGGATGGGCGTGCCTGCCCATAAAGGGCGAACTCTCCGGGATGGTTGATCCATATATGCTCTTCAGCTCCCATCACGGCATGTATCACATCTTCCTGGAAACCACGGCGTCCTGGATTGAAGTCGTTTGCCGCAGATAGCAGGTACGAAGCTGTTTTATAGACTGTGATATCTGCATAACCATTATAGCCATGTGTGGATTTCCATGAGAGGGCGTTTCCTTTTTCAATCACATGGTATTTGCCGTATTCCCTGTCGGGAATATATCCGCTCATCAGAACAGGGACGGAACCCTTTCCCGCATGGGATTCATTGCCGATTCCATAGCCGATCCAGTTTATGAACGAAGGACAGTTGGAGTAGTTCCCCATAAGCTCCTTGAGATATGTTCTTCCGCTGGTCGTGCTGAAGATACCGTTGAATGACGAGATGGCAAGAACCCTGAAGCAGTAATCGAGAGCCTTTCCTGCATTCTCCTTCATCTCCGCGTTCTCCGTCTGTGCATAAAGGGATGCAAAGCCGAGGAAGTCGATAGGAAGATAAGGAGGACTGTTCCATTCTGTGAAACCTTCCCTGAAGAATGTCTCGAACCAAGGTCTGAGAAGCCTGATGGCCTTATCCTGCATCTCGCGTCCAGTCATTCCGCTGTTTGTGAAGACTCTTTCAGGATACATTTCACCCGCGATAAGCTGGCAGATATGGAACATCAGCGCGTGATTCTCACTCCAGAACCACATCGCGTCGTCCCCCGGCTCATCATGCCAGTAGCGGAAATTGATGATGCACTCCTCCATATCGTGGAGCGTCGATTTCCTTATGAGTCCGGACTCCCCGAAGTGCCTCATCATAAAAGGGAAATACGACAGATAGAAATCCGAGCAATCGCTTCTTCTGTTTATGAAGTCGATCTGTCTTTCGAGAATCGTCTCTATCTCAGCCTTGTCTCCATTTGTGAAGAGAAGCGCCATGGCTCTGTTGCCATTCTGCTCACCGTATTTCGCAAGGTATTCCCATGCCTTCATCTTTCTCTCGTCGAAGTCTTCCGGAGCCTTGCTGAGGAAACTGAAAGGGAAGTTCTCATATGTCCTGATAGTCTCGATTCTTATTCCGCCAACGGTGCAGGAGGCTTCGAATCTCAGGAAGCCTACAGGAAAACCCTCGACAGGTCCGAGATCCGCATGATTGCCGCCACATGGAAATACAGCATCTGCCTCCTTGAAGATATCGAGAGCAGCATTCTCTTCTGTGGCACCCTTGAGATGGACGACGAAATCAGCATCGCTGAAAGGATTGCTGCATGTCATCGTGACATGGCCTGATGTGAAGGAGCTTCTGTCGAAAGCAAGTGTCTCCATGCTTTTCTCTGCTCTCATCATCAGTTCGGCATCCCTTTCTCCCATAGGAATCTTCTGCTTCACATCTCCCTTTCCTTCGATAAGACGAAGAGAGAAAGTAGCTTCTGTATCGCGCTCAGCAAAATCATCGAGCTCTATGTGAAGCTCGTTGTCTCCTTCCTGGAGGTGGAGGATGAAATCCTCTTCCTTCGGTTCATTTCTTTTATACGGTCTGAATGAATAAAGCTCCTTGCCATCTTTACTGAAAACGGATATTCCACCGGAGACGGAAGCTCTGAAATGATAATCTCCTTCCTCTGTGCATTCGAGCACTGTCAGCAGTGCCATACTTACCCATCTTGGAGTGGGGGAGAAAAGGGATCTTCCTGCAACGGGATCTCCGAATGGCGCTCTGTATCCAAGACGGAGTTCCGTTCCAAAGAGGACGGCTTTCCCTTCGGGTTCCGGATCGGGGAATATTGGAGCTTCTATGCCTTTTTTCTGTATGTTCTCAAGAAAAGAAACCCTCAGTGGATTCTCATGGGTACTTGCCGCTGTCGAGCCGATCCACACGTTGGATTCCTCTGTTATAGCAACAGGAGTTCCTGAAACGTCTTCAAATCTAGGATCACTCATCAGATAGCGCGTTATATAACCATGTTCGAGCTCGGAAATATGCCAGTTCATCAATCCCTCTCCATTGTAGTAAGTGATGATGTTATTCTACATGATTATCATTCCCTTGATAATCATGAGAACGATTTGATGACATAATTAACCGAGGACTGCAAGCGTATAGTTATTCAGCGTGTCATCCTCATAAAGCAGCCTGTAGAGAGCCTGTACAAGAGGGAACTCCTCGCTCACGCCTTTTTCCCTTGTTATCTCCCCGATGAGCTTCACAGTCCTCAGCCCCTCGACAACGGTTGCGGACTTTCCTTCCTTGTCATAGCTGAAGCCCTTTCCGATGAGCATTCCAAGCGTTCTGTTTCTTGAAAGGTCGTTGAGAGCGGTAAGTCCCAGATCCCCGATTCCACAGTAGCGGAATATCGTGTCATCACTGCATGAGAATATCTTAAGAAGACCTCTCATCTCATTTACAGCTTTCGTATACACGAGGAAGTCGACGTTAGGGCTGTTGAATTTGCCTGAAACGATGCCGATTGCTATTGCATACATGTTCTTGAGTATGCTCATCAGCTCTACCGCCCTTATGTCGCTTGAGTAATCGAGGGAGAAACCTGTATCGGGCAGTACCTGAGAACGGAAGTACTCGTAGTCTCCTCGCTTTCCTCCGAAAGTGAACGAGGTAGGGAAACCGTTTATCGTCTCAATCGCGAAGGAAGGACCTTTCATGCTTGCAGTGCGCTCAAACGGGATCTTCTCTGTTATGAAGGCTCCGTCATCGCTCATCCCCTTTGCAAGGTTTATGATAAGAGGCTCTCTTGCGGTGTTCTTCCTTATCTCCTCAGAGAACGCAACGATGGCCTTTGATGGGATTACAAGCATTATTACATCTGCTTCCCCGAATACTGAGCTATCGCTGGTGGCTCTCAGATAATGCGATAGAAAGCGTGTCGGGAAGTATTTCCTGTTCATATGATACTCGTTGATATCCTTCTCGACATCTTTCTCGATAGTGTGCAGAGTGACTCTGTTCGATATATTCCAGCTCAGGCGCTCGGCAACTGCCGTGCCGAATGTACCAGCGCCTGCTACGATGACATTATTCATTATCAACCCTCTTGATGATATATAGACGCGATGAGAAATCTCCGAGGAATCTCATCCCTTCGTGGTACCCGATTCCGGATACCTGCTCAACAAGCGATACACCTGCCCATTTCAGTGCATCTCCGGAAATGAAATAGCATTCATTTTCCTGAGGATAGGCGTATGCCTCCTTCTCTGAAACAGTATGTGAGCGTGCATAGATGCGGTAATTATAGCTTTCATTCGCATCCGGAACGATGATACGCTCTGCTGTCGTGTTCGGCTTTACGAAATGCTGCAGATAGAGAAGAAGAATTTCCGATCTGTCTTCATTCGCTATCGTCCAGATTGTCCTGTTGCCATCTTCCACGATGCGGAATCTTCCTGTTTCCAGAAGCATTCTGTTTGCCTTGTAGAATTCTATCTGCGCTCTGAATGAAGCCATTTCAGACCTGCTCATCGCGGTGGTATCCATGGAATAGGAGAGTACTCCGAAAGCTGCGATATTGAATCTTGTATCCCTGTCCACGATGCGCCTTGTCGCGCCGTTCGGAGACGGGGAGACAACCGTCGAGATCGCAGATAGCGGATACATGAGAGCGGCATTTCCAGTTATCCTTGCTCTTTCGATAGGATCGGAGATACAGCTCGGTACCATTGAGCTTGATACAGACAGCATTCCGAGATCGAAGCGTGATCCGCCTCCTGCTGTGGTTTCGATATACATGTCAGGGAATCTTTCACCTATGGCGGAGAGAATCTTGTACAGCGCGCATATATATTCGTGTGCGTACATTCCATAATCCCGTATGCCGGAAAGCGTATAGAGATCAGAATAGCATCTGTTGAGATCCCATCTGAGGAAATCAAGACGTACCAGATCCGATATCTTCGAGATTGTCGAGATGATCCAGTCCTGCACATCATAGCGCGTTATGTCCAGAAGCTGTTCATGGCGGCCTTCCGCATTTGTCTCTGCGTTGCGCCCGATTACCCATTCCGGATGATCGTGAAGCAATACCGATTTCGTGCTCGCAGCCTCTCCTTCGAACCACAATCCGAAAAGAAGTCCGTGTCGATGTACTGTATCTGCGGCATCATTGAGCCCTGACGGGAATCTGATGGTGTTCACGTGCCAGTCTCCGAGGCTTGTCCTGTCGTTGTTCCTTGCACCGAACCAGCCATCGTTGAGGAGCACTCCCTCGCATCCCATCTTCGCAGCTCCATCTGCCAGCGCCGCTATCTTCTTCTCGTTTATTCCATAACCGGCAGCTTCCCATGTGTCGAGCATCACGGGGCGCATCCTGTCTTTCCATGAGGATCTCATGATGGCTGTCAGGATAAATGATTTTATCCTGTCTCCCGCTTCATCCTTTCCTTTCTCGCTGTATGTCATAACAGCTTCAGGAGCTTCGAAGCTTTCGTTGCTGTCCAGCACCCATGAGAACATATCGGGATTGAGACCCCATACAGCATGTGTCATTCCATGAGGTGTGAGTGACAGTGAAATCCTGTGAGGTCCTGAGTATATGAGGTTGAGCGCATAACAGCTTCCATCTTTCTTTTCTATCATGAATGCTGGATTTGCCTCTGCAGAGCTTGAAAGCATCCTGCTTTCTGCGATAATGGTTCCTCTTTCGATGTTTTTCTCGATTTTCTCCATCTCACGGCCCCATGTGCCGGAAAGCATGATGGCTTTCATTCCGTCTTCTCTCCAGTCAAGCTGCGCTGACATGAGTGAGCGGATTGTTATCCTTTCCTTTGATCTGTTGAGAACAATCGAGCGTCTTGTGATTGTGTCGAGAGATGGGAAGATAGTGTAGACAAGCTGAAGATCTATCATGCGGACAGCATCTGTGAAGGTGAGCGTCAGCGTCTCTGCATCGAGATGGGCATCTTTCGCCTGAGGAAGCTTCCTTGCCGCAAAACGCTTTATCCCGTTTTCTTTCGTGTAACCCTTGTATCTCAGATCAAGCGTGCGTTCTCCTTCCTTTCCGAGAGAGACCGCGATAAGCGGCACTTTATAGTCACCCCTGCCTTCCGATGAGAATTCTAGAAGTGAGTCATCAAGTACGAGACTGGGGAAATCAGGGTCGGTATATGTTCCCATCCCAGGCCTGGCATATCGTTTTTCTCTCAGGGCGGAGATGGAGTAGGAGACATCCTTCAATCGTTTCCCGTAGTAGATATGTTCGGCATGCCCGGTTTCAAGAATATGTATCACATAGCTTGTATTATCGGTTGCGAGATGGAATATGCTGTCAGATAGTACTTCAATCATGCTATAATTATAGCTCAGGAAAGGCCATTTGTCTTAATTGCTCGATGGAGGTTTTATGGATATACGAAGACTGTCGCTCTGGGAGGGCCGTTATGCCACATATATGTCGAATGATGTGTTCTCGGCTGTAATCGAGGATCAGGGGGATGTTACGCTCGAAATCACATCGAGAACGCTCTCCGGTGCACGTATAAACGCGCTCTCACTCCCATATTTCCGGGCGACAGGTTCCGGCGTTATGTCTGATGAGAACGGCGAGTGGTGGCAGAACAGGCAGTCGCTTTATCAGGGGGGTGGATCATATTTCACATTCCCCGGAAAGGAAGGAGATCATATATCTTCCATCGACACATACTGGACTCTGCGGAGATACGGTACGGAAGAGGAGCATGGAGGTGTATGGAAGCTTTCCGAGATGAAATCGAGGGAAGAGGGAAACCGCTATAAGCTTGAGAAGGTTGATATGCTTCTTCCTGGTCAGCCTGTCCTTTACAGTGCTGTCAGGATAACGAACACAGGTGATGAACCGCTGTCCGGATCTGTTGCATGGCACAGCATGCTTTCATCTCCTCTTCTCGAGACTGGTTCGATGATCGGTAGCAATGCCCGCTATTACACTGCATATTCAATGTCCAGAAGAGAATCTGGAATCAACAGATTCCTTCCCGGCACTGTTTTTGACGAACTGAAACACGCACCGCTTCTCAGAGGCGGCAATGCGGATGCCGGATTCGTACCGCCTCCTACAGGCACTTATGATTATCTGATTGGCAAGATTCCTGAAAAGGATCATCTGGGATGGCTAAGCTTGAACAATCCGAAATGCCAGCTGCTTTATTTCATGTTCACTCCGCATGATACTGATGAGAATGCGATTCTCTTTCCGAATGCCGATATAACGGAAAACTATCTTGGCAGAATGGATGCTCCATGGGCGCTTTTCGACGGAGCGACACCGGAGGTTATGGCTTTGACATTTGGTTTCAACACAGGCCCGAAGGGAACGCGGAATGTCAGCATCGCTCCGGGGGAGACAAAGATGGTTTATGTCGGGAATGCCTTCTCGTCTTATGATAATCCACGACTCTCGCTGGGATTCTTCTCCACCGAGCTTACTGATGATGGCGTTGTGTTCAAGCGCACGAAGAGCTGGGCTTTCATGCCTCTGGATCACCGGTTCTCAGCTATAAAGGCACAATGCCAGAGGCTTTTCTCGGAAAGCGAGGATCAGTAGATAAGGTAAGTCAGTGCCGGTAGCGCAAGCAATGTTACCGGTGCCGGATATCTGAATGTCAAGGCGACATATCCCATTGCGCTTATCGCGAATGGCTTGTTGCCATAATCATCGATGACAAGGAACTGCGGATAAGCAGTCGCCCCGACAGAAAATCCAACGCATTTCTCCTGTCCGAAGAAATAGGAGAAGGCTCCATCGATTCCTAGCCCTATGCCGACAGAAGTGTTTCTGTCGGAGACGTCGCATACAACGGCAGGACCAATCGAGAGATTCAGTGACAGCTCGTTGCCGAATCTGAATTCAAAGCCTGCTCCTCCCATCACTCCTAAAAGAAGAGGAAGAGACCTTCTGTTTCCGAGACCGAACGCGAAATCTGAATGCAGTCCCATTCCGATGCTTACATCATCTGTGACACTGGCAAGTAGCTGATAGGTACCGTTGAATCCTATGTATCCATATTCCGAAACGGAGGAATAGCCTCCGGTGATTCCGAATGAACCAAAGTCCCCATCGGCAAAGAGGGGACATGAAAGGATGATGAATACAAGCAGTATCACAATCTTCTTTATTTTCCGCATGCCATGGTTATGATTTCCGCGCATTTCTTCACTCCCAGCACACTTGTATCGAGTGATAGCGTATAGTTGTCGACATCGCCCCATCTTCTGTCTGTATAGTACTGATAATAAGAAGCACGGCGCTTGTCGATATCCGCGAGGGTGCGTTCTGTTATGTTCTCTTTTTCCCCATACAGTTCCTTGATTCGCTTGATCCTGAATTCCTTGGAGGCATGGAGGAATACCGAGACGAGGTTCTTCTTTTCCCTCAGTACGAAATCTGCAGAGCGTCCGACTATTACACAAGGTCCCTTATCTGCAAGTTCTTCGATGATCCTGCTATGTGCAATCCAGAGATAGTCCTGCTGGGAAGCTTCCGCGTGGCCGGAGAAGAATGACCAGAGCTTGCTTTCAAGGCTTGCTTCTCCTGTATCCTTGATATATTCCTTCTCGAATCCAGTTTCCTCTGCGAGCTTGTCGAGAAGTATGCTGTCATAGCATTCCACACCGAGATTCTCTGCTACGAGCTTTGCGACCGAGTGTCCACCCGCTCCGAACTGACGGCTTATTGTTATGATCTTGTTCATGCTGCCTCCTGTGGACATTATAGCCTACAGAAGGCGAAAAGTGTGAAGAGCCTAATTTTTCCTTGCTTCAGTTGCAAGCTGTCCGCATGCGCCGCTGATGCTTCTGCCTTTCGAACGCCTGATCGTATAGTTGATACCCAGCGATTTAAGGTCTTTCTCGAACTGGTGTATCTCCTCTTCCGCCGGAGTCCTAAATCCAAGTTCAGGTATCGGGTTCCATGGAATGAGATTCACGAGGGCATCGAGACCTTTTACAAAGGAAGCGAGCTGTTCCGCGCTTTTCCTGTCGGTGTTAATGCCGCTAAGCATGCAGTATTCGAGCGTGAGCCTTCTGTCCTGATGATGCTGGAATCTGAGGAGAGCATCCTTCAGTTCCTTCAGAGGGTATGATCTGTTGACCTTCATGATATCTGAACGGATATCATCATCAGCGCTGACAAGGGAAACTGCGAGGCGGATTGGGATATCGAGCTCAGTGAGCTTATTGATTCCCGGCACAAGGCCGCATGTCGAGATTGTCATCTTCCTGAAGGAGATATCGAATCCGGATTCCCTGTGAAGTTCCATCGCCGCATCGATTGAAGCCGTGAAGTTATGCAGAGCCTCTCCCATACCCATGAATACGATATGGCTTATCCTCTCTCCAAGTGATGACAGAAGTATGAATTCCTCTACAATCTCTCCAGCTGTGAGATTTCTTATAAGGCCCATGGTGCCGGTTTTGCAGAAGGCACAGCCCATCGCACAGCCGACCTGACTGGAAAGACATGCAGTATAACGTCCCGTTCCGTCTGACAGCCTGACGCATTCGATAATCGCGCCATCGGGGAAGGAGACTGCAATCTTTACAGTTGAATCTGCTTCTTCTTTTCTGATGATCCTGCCAGTGAGGGCGCTTCCTCTTTCCTTTGATAATCTTTCCCTAAGGGCCTTCGGAAGGGAAGTCATCTCATCGAATGAAGTCACACCCTTGATGAGGTTGTCACGGATGATTCTTGCCTGGAACGGCTTGTCCAGGGAAAGAATCGACATCAGATCTTTATCGGTTTTGCATAAAAGGCTTTCCATCAGAACATGGAGAATATCGCGATGATGACACCGGTTATTCCCTCTCCTCCTAATAAACCAGATGAAATAAGAGCGGCTCCGTTATCTGCTTTTTCCTTGTTCTTCATGGCTTTCTTGACGATAGCCATTATAACAGCACCGAATGCCATCGCAGATGAAATGTATGTTGGGAGATACACTCCAAGACCGAATGTTGCGGATGGAACGCGGAGAAGGAACAGCAGCAGTCCTGCCGCGACTCCTATCGCGAAGGCTATGGGGTTATCAAGTCCGCCAGCCATTGCCGCGACAGCAGCAGCCTGAGGAGCCGGAAGTTCAGCAGTTCCGAATCCCATTGATGCATGGAGAACGATAAGCGCGAATGCTGCGACAACAGCTCCGATTATTCCTCCGATTCCCTCTGCGATTATCTGATAGCGGGGTCTTGTGCCAATCATCGAGCCGCTCTTGAGATCGTTCATTACATCACCTGTGAGACCACATGCGACTGCAACCACGCCTGCAATTGAGAATGCGGCGGCGAGGGAAGGACTCATTACAGCAGAAATGCCGAGAAGGACAAGTATTCCGAACACTTCCATCGGATTTATGCCAGTCTGTCCTGTAAGCATGCCTGACAGGTATGCTGTGAGATAAACTCCAACGATAAGCAGAATGCCCTCAAGAATGGTGATTTCTGTCGTGATTGCCAGAATGATAACAGCAAATACACAGACAGCTATGATTGCGATTATGATGTTTCTCGGTATTGCATTGCCCTCTTTCTTCT
>JADIMF010000069.1 GCA_017694915.1 Candidatus Ornithospirochaeta stercoravium | reverse complement strand
ATGATGGCAAGAAGGAAGAACACTACGATTAGCGAATTGAGAACAATGCCTATTACTGACAGAACCCATGCCGCATCAGGATGGCGTTCATTCATCTTTGACCTTCTCAGCCCGATTATCCCCATCACAAGACCTGCTATCGGGAAAACCATGATGAAAATCAGGGAAAGAATCCCAAGTGTAAGAGCCGCGTTGCTTCCGCCCTCTCTTATTTCATCACTCATCTTTATCCTCCATTCTGAAGAGCACTGAGGATGTGTCAGAAGAAATCTTCCTGTACAGCGTGTCCTCAAAAATAAAAGTATTCTCATTTCTTGAGGATGGCGAGTATATGAAGAGCATCAGGATTACGGAAAGCGCAGAAGCTGCTTCCGATTTCCTCTCTGCAGGCACATCAGTTATTATGATCGTCTTTGCACCAAAGCTTGCAGCTCCCTCTGCCCGAAGCGTGAAGCTATCGCCATCATCATCCTCTGAGCCCCTTGCGAAGAACCATATGGGGAACGCATCCGATGCGATATCACCAAGAGCTTCTCTGGTATCGGAATATGATAGCATCGCACCATTCACATAGATGACATCGGAAGAGAATATCCTCATTATCTCCGAAGAGAATTCTATGAAACGCTCCGCGGCCTCCACAGGTCCTGCTTCTCCTGTACGTGCGATTACAAGAATAAGATCGCTGAGCGGTTTCTCCCCTTTTATTGATGGGAACGTATTCAGCTCGGCTCCGAGGATGGTTCCGCTTTTCGTCTTCCCGATCATCCCTTTTTCTGAGAATGAAATGACCTTCATTCCCCTGACTGAGATATCCGAAGTCCTCAGCTTCTCGTTTATACCAGTGCCTTTAGGAACTTCTATGATTCCAAGGAATGTGCCTTTTCTGTAACCTGCTATGAAATCGAGGCGGGCCTTCTCAAGCTTAGCAAAGAGGATTTCCTCTTCTTTCCTTCCTTTGCAGTCCGAAAGAAGATACTCCTTGTAATCCTTTCTCGCAGAACGAAGATACTTCGACTGCTCAGGACTTCTGGCTGCCAGATGCTCGAGTATCACATCCTCGGCATACGCCTTATGGAAGAAATATGCGGTACTGGTACTACCGGTAGCCTTCTTCAGTGCCTTCAGATGCCTGAGTACGGAAAGAGAATCTCCCTCCTCTGCCGCAATCGAGACAGAGAAAGCCTCTCTCACCCCCTTCCTCGTCTCTTCCGGAAGCAGTGAAACCGCATCCGCGATTATCTTATCCAGAATATCCCTGGTCTCCTGATTCAGAGCTGCCATTCTCATTCCTCCTTCTTCTCTACAAGAAGATATTCATGGTCTTCGAACACCTTCTTCCTGAATATAACACAGGAACCATCGATAACAGCTTCCTGTCCCTCCTTGAAAGGTTTCTCGATGTGCTGCGTGAAGATGTCACAGAGAAGCGCGAGATCAGGAGGATTGTCTTCGGAACTATCAAGAATGATGCCGAGATCTATCTTTCCCCAGCGCCTTGCCTCCCATGTCAGGGCAAGTTCCGTGCTTCCATCCAGCGGCTCGATTGTCATCTCAGCAAGATATGGAAGGCAGAAGATTCCCTTTGAAGCGGAATCAGCCAGCAGTTCGAACTTCTCACGTGGATACGGATAATCATAGACAATGGCAAGCTCGGATTCGCTATAAAGCGACCAGACCGCCGTAAGGACCTGCTGGAAATCATAGGATGCTCCTATAAGATCACTGCCTCCCGTGACTGTTATGGAAAGAGCATGTGCGCTTGCTCCGACATTCTCCATAAGATCAAGATATTTCTGCCGCATCTCAGGTTCCGCTTCCGCTACAAGAGAAGCCGGATCCGAATACTCTATGGCTATTGCCGCACCGGAATCAGAGAGGAACATGTAATGATTATCCGAAAGGACATCATCATCTCCTTCCTCATACCACTCTCCGAGAGCATTGACGACATCCATCATGTCAAAATCATCATCAGGGATTTCTATGTAAGCATTGAAGACACCTTTAAGTTCCCCCAGGAACATCGAGACCTTGGCCTTCTCGATGCGCGCCCACATATAATCATCAAAGTCAACATACGGCGAATCGGATTCATATTTCAGGAATGCGTCCAGAGCCTTCTTCTCTTTCTGGAGATTCTTTGATTCCAACCCACCGCCGTGTCGCATCTCACGGCTCAGAAGCAGTTTGTAATTCCTTGCTTCCGCAAGGTATATACCGGCATTTGACTTATCTATCTTCTTAAGCTGCTTGAGATTTCTGTTCGATTCATCAGCTTTGCCGGCAATGGATGATGTAGCGGCGTCAAGCGCTATCGCAACGGTATCCTGCATTTCCTTCGGAACGAGAATCAGGACATCATGCATCAGCCGGCTCATCATCTCGCTCATGCCGAGCGCCATTTCAATCATCTCGTCCTTTGTCGGCGGTATATATTCGTCCTCTTCGTCTTTTTCATCACTATTGAAGGGGAAATAAAGATTTTCAAGATCGTTGAATTTATCATCGATTTCTCTGAATTCATCATCATTCTTTCCTGACATCCGTTTCCTCCAATCAGCTATTTGAATAAGAATAACACATAAAGAATCCCAAACAAACAAAATCCCCTGGTCACCCAGGGGAAATCGTGAAAACAGCAATCAATTACAGAGGATAAACTTCTGTAAGGTAATCAATGAATACCTCATTGAGCATGCTGCCTTCCGTGACGACCTTTCCGAACATCGTATATCCGTCACCGCCAGCGGCCATGAAATCATTTGTAGCCACAAGATACTCTGTGGAGTCATCAGTCTTATCGAGGAGCTCATCTCCGAGATAGACTCTCTTTATCCTCTCTCCTGCAGGTGCCTTAGCAGAGTACACAACGCTGAGATCTGTCTGTGAGAATGCACCATTCTGCTCAGGAAGGAGTGAATAGCCATGCTCGAGGGCCGCATAGATTCCAGCTGGCGTGATTCTGCATACCGTGATGGTATTGGTAAACGGAAGCACGTTGTTTATATCACCAAGAGTTACAGGACCTGCCTTAAGCGATGCTCTTATGCCACCACCATTCATGATAGTGAAATCAGCACCGCTTTCAGCTGTCATCGCCTCACAGATAAGCTTTGAAAGATTCGTCTTTCTGGTTCTTACGTCAGCTCTTTCTCCATTGAGATCCATCGGGATATTAGCGACAACCTCGCTGAGTATGGCATCAAGCTCCTCATTCTTCTCAGCAACATATGCATCAACTTCAGGATCATCTGGAACTTCGTTTATGCCATAATAGCGGAGCATCGAACCGGTGGAAGGATCAAGAACCTCTTCTGCGGAAAGCAGGAAGGCATTCTCTATCTCTGCATTGTTATCCTCATCGACATGAACCTCAACAATACCGACATTGTTAAGATACTGACCGGTAGATGTGATCATCGCTCCATTCACTATCTCACCGCCATCCATCACTGTGTGGCTGTGTCCATCGATGAAGAGATCGATCCCATCAAGATTCTCGCATATGTACTCAGACGTGATTCCGCTCTCTCCATCTGGGACAACACCCATATGACCGAGAACAATCACGAAATCCGCATACTCGTGTGCCAGATCGATAGCATACTGAGCATTGTCAATCACGGCCTGATGAAGGAACTCTATGCCCTCAGTGTTCTTCGGGTGAGACTTCGTCTTTGTATCAGGAGTGGAGAGTCCGAGGACACATACCTTGAATCCATTGTAATCGAATATCTGATATGGCTGAAGAAGCATATATCCATCTTCGTCAGTTATGTTCGCACCGAGGATTCTGAAAGATGCGTTATCCTCCGCCCACTCTGCTGCTTCAGCAAGCCTCTCATATCCATAATTGAAATCATGGTTTCCAGGTACCATCGCATCATAGCCGAGCATATCCATTATCTCGATGACTGTCTGGCCTTCGAACATATTGGCAAGGTTCGTTCCATGAAGCGTATCGCCTGCATCGAGAAGAAGGATATCAGGGAATGCCGTACGGGCTTCCTTAAGAAGCGTGTCAAGCTTTGCATATCCCATGCTTCCATCCTCACCTGCGACAATCCTGCCATGAACATCGTTGGTATGGACAATATAGAGATCGAATCCATCTGTATCGCCTTCTGCCTTTACAATAGGATCAATACCATATGGATAGACAATCTCCTCAGGCTCTGCAGGTACAGCTTCCTCAACTACTACAATCTCCGGCTCAACAGCAGCCTCTTCCGGCTCTGCTGGTGCAGCAAGATATGCAAGGAGATCCTCAACAAGAAGATCAAGTTCTGCCGATACTACATCCCTTGAATATGTCTCAGGATATGTCAGGACAGCTCTTCCGTCGCCTTCGAGCGTGTAAACAACCCCAAGGTCTCCGAGTCCGTACTTCTCGTTCTCTACAGCGAAGAATCCTATGACATCCTCATCAGGAATAAATGCTGGATACTCGAGGACAACCTCTCCATCGCCTACTTCAGTATGAAGGATATAACCATAGATACCATAGTTCTTCATAACCGGAGGCTCAGGAAGGACAACTTCCTCAACTACTACAATCTCCGGCTCAACAGCAGCCTCTTCCGGCTCTGCCGGTGCAGCAAGATATGCAAGAAGATCCTCGACAAGAAGATCGAGTTCTGCCGATACTACATCCCTTGAATATGTATCAGGATATGTCAGGACAGCTCTTCCGTCGCCTTCGAGCGTGTAAACAACTCCAAGGTCTCCGAGTCCGTACTTCTCGTTCTCTACTGCGAAGAATCCGATGACATCCTCATCAGGAATAAATGC
>JADIMF010000068.1 GCA_017694915.1 Candidatus Ornithospirochaeta stercoravium | reverse complement strand
CATGTGTCATCTTCGTCTGGCAGTGACCCTTCAGTACGGGGATATCAATCAGGAAATCAGCATCAAGGATTGTCTTCGATACCTCCATCTTCATTCCGTACCTCTCAACTGTCTCGAATCTGTCCTTTTTGATATCAAGAAGCTTTATCCCGTATTCCTTCTCGATTCTGTGATACCCGAGGAGATTGAAGGCATCTTCTGTCCTTGCTCCGACCCAGGAGCTCTCCGCGATTGTTATATCATCGAATCCTCTTTCCTGCAGATAACATATGATTGTCTCGATTATCTCCGTGTGGGTAGTTGCTCCATCAGAGGGATCTGAGGGAACAACCAGATTGGGCTTCAGCACAATCTTTGAGTTCTTCTGCCCGATAAGCGCAGCAGCATTCACAGCTTCAAGAAGCTCTTCTGTCATTTTCTCGATTACAGTGCCGTATGTGATATAGATTTTCCTCTCCATGCGCTTATCCTCACTGTCAATATTAACAGAAGTGGAGTATAACACTTTCATGGCCACTGTAGATATGACCAAGGGGAACATCTGGCATCAGATAATAAGCTACACGATTCCCCTTGTTCTGGGTAACATGTTCCAGCTCCTTTATAATGCTGTCGATTCCATGATAGCCGGTCGCTTCATCGGTCCCGAGGCACTTGCCGCTGCTGGAATGGCTGGGCCTGTGATGAATATCCTCATACTCGGGATATCTGGAATCTGTATTGGCGCTGGTGTCCTTATGAGTTCCTTCTTCGGAAGCCATGACGAGGAGAAGCTGAGAAGGGAGCTTTCGACACTGCTTATATCCGGAACGGTATTCGCTGTCGTTGTAATGCTTCTTGGCTTTATCTTCGCGTCTCCTCTTCTGAGGATTCTCAACGTTCCTGAATCCGTCCACGATATGACGCTGGTATACCTCCGTATCATATTCCTCGGAGCTCCTTTCACATATTTCTACAATGCCCTTTCACAGGCTCTCAAAAGCGTAGGAGATTCGAAGACACCTCTCAAGTTTCTCATCGCATCATCTGTCCTGAACTGTGTTCTCGATCTCTTCCTCATCGGATATATGGGATTCGGAATTGCCTGCTCCGCTATAACAACTGTGGTCGCGCAGGTGCTTTCAGCACTCTGCTGTTTCATCTACATCTATAGGAAAGTTCCAGTTCTCGGTCTCTCTCCGAGAGAGCTCCGTGTGGACAAGGAGATGCTGAAATCTACATTGTCTTATGGCACCGTGACGGCCCTACAGCAGTCTGTACAACCGATAGGGAAGCTTCTGATACAGAGCTCTGTGAATACTCTCGGAGTGAGTGTTATAGCGGCATACAATGCCGTAACGAAGATCGATGATTTCGCGTTCACACCAGAGCAGAGCATCGGACACGCGATAACGACATTTACAGCTCAGAATATGGGGGCAGGGAACAAGAAGAGAATACGGGAAGGCTTCAGAAAAGGTCTGACGCTTGAATTCTTCTACTTTCTCTTCATAGCCACAGCGGTATTCCTCCTCAAGGATTTCATAATGAGGCTTTTCGTAAGCGGAGAAGGTTCGGAAGATGTCATTGCCGAAGGAATCCTCTATCTTTCGACTATGTCCTTCTTCTATATCCTCCCCGGTATGACGAATGGTATCCAGGGCTTCTTCAGAGGGGTGGGGAGAATGAAGACCACGCTTCTCTGTACAACGATACAGGCCTCCATGAGAGTTGTCTTCACATTCATACTCGTTCCTCACTATGGAATACATGCAATTGCCTACGCCTGCGCGATAGGGTGGTGCTTGATGCTTCTGTATGAGGTTCCATGCTACTTCCGTTTCAGGAAGAAAAACGGCCTTGTATAGATATAATTATCTGTAAGTGAATGAATTATGTAATGATATTCTGCAAGAATACCATGTGGATGGAGATCGGCGTTAATGGGACTTTCCTCATTATGATATCCCCCTCCGTCATTCTCATCGGCTTTTGCCTTTAAAGTCCCATTTCCTTGACTTTCATATGATTTCAGAAGATATTATCAGTAATTAAATTTACTTTAGGAGTTTCTGATGAGCATTATCGAATTTATCGAAGCTAGAGAGATCCTTGATTCCCGCGGAAATCCGACCGTGGAAGTCGATGTAATCCTTGAAGATGGATCAATGGGACGCGCAGCTGTTCCATCTGGAGCATCCACAGGTGTACACGAGGCAGTAGAGCTTCGTGATGGAGATAAGAAGCGCTTTGGAGGAAAGGGCGTTCTCAAGGCTGTTGACAATGTAAACAACATCATCGCACCAGCTATCGAGGGTATGGACGCTCTTGATCAGGTTGCTATCGACCGCGCAATGATCGAACTTGATGGCACACCTAATAAGGCACGCCTTGGTGCAAACGCAATCCTTGGTGTATCAATGGCTGTAGCACGCGCTGCTGCTGATTTCCTTGGACTTCCTCTTTTCAAGTATCTTGGCGCATATCATGCATGTGTTCTTCCTGTTCCAATGGCAAACATCCTCAACGGTGGTGCTCATTCCGATAACAAGGTTGACTTCCAGGAGTTCATGGTTATGCCTATCGGCGCTCCATCAGAGCGTGAAGCTGTAAGATGGGTTGCAGAGGTATTCCATTCTCTCAAGGCAGTTCTCAAGAGCAAGGGATACAACACAGGTGTTGGTGATGAGGGTGGTTTCGCACCTGACCTCCAGTCCAACGAGGAAGCTCTTGATGTCATCATGGAAGCTATCAAGAATGCTGGATACACAGCAGGTCGCGATGGTGACTTCATGATCGCACTTGATCCTGCTTCTTCTGAGCTCTATGACGAGAAGACAGGCAAGTACAAGCTTAAGTGGACAACTGGCGAAGAGAAGACATCTGCAGAGATGGTCGACCTCTGGGAAAGCTGGGTCAACAAGTATCCTATCATCTCCATCGAGGATGGAATGGCAGAGGATGACTGGGAAGGCTGGAAGATGCTTACAGAGAGAATCGGTGACAGAGTACAGCTCGTTGGCGATGACCTCTTCGTAACAAACACAGAGCGCCTCAAGATGGGTCTTGAGAGAGGTGTAGCTAACTCCATCCTTATCAAGGTTAACCAGATTGGTACACTCACAGAGACATTCGAGGCAATCGACATGGCTCAGAGAAATGGTTATACGGCAATCGTATCACACCGCTCTGGCGAGACAGAGGACAGCTTCATTGCAGACCTCGTAGTTGCACTCCAGACAGGTGAGATCAAGACTGGTTCAATGAGCCGCTCTGACAGGCTTGCAAAGTACAACCAGCTTCTCAGAATCGAGGATTACCTTGGCGATACAGCAAAATATGCTGGCCGCGATGCATTCCGCGTTCTCTGATTGATAGAAATCTGATTATGAAGGCTGCAGGGAAGGAAACTTCCAAGCAGCCTTTTCTTTTTTTTGTAAAATGAAAGGGACTGCTTTGAACAGAACAGTCCCTTTGATGCGAATCGGGAATCACATCCTGGAATAGAGATCTTTGTATATCTCCGCTGATTTCTTCCAGGACCAGTCCTCTTCCATTCCTCTCTTCTGCATATGATCCCAGAGATCCTTTCTCTCATTGTAGACCCAGTATGCATGATTGATTCTGTCAAGAAGCGCATCTCCTGAGTAATCATGGAATGTGAATCCTGTTCCCTTGTCCTCATATTCATTGAACGGCTTCACGGTATCCTTGAGGCCTCCGATTTCATGGACGATAGGAATCATTCCATAGCGCAGTGCAATGAGCTGCGTCAGTCCGCACGGTTCGAATGCGGAAGGAACGAGTATTGCATCCGCACCTGCATAGATCTTGTGCGCAAGCGGATCTGAATATGCGATTATCGCCTTCACCTTGTCAGGATACTTTCCCTGATAGTACCTGAACATGTTCTCATAATACGGATCGCCTGTTCCGAGTACGATGAGGTTTATATTCATGCCGCAGAGTCTGTCCATGCATCTGTCTATGATATCAAGGCCTTTCTGATCCGTTAGACGTGATACGACAGCAAGCGTGAGGACATCTGGATTCTCCTTCATGCCCAGTTCTTTCTGGAGAGCAATCTTGTTCTTCTTCCTTCCGCTCTTCCTTGTCCGAACTGTATATCCAGCTTCTATGTTCTTATCAGTCTGTGGATTCCAGATATTGTAATCGATGCCGTTTATGATTCCCCAGAGCCTTTCCTGACGCCATTTCAGGATGTCCTGAAGACCTTCGCCGAATTCCGGAGTCTGTATTTCCCCTGCGTAGCTGTTGCTGACAGTCGTGATGTAATCAGAATAGACGAGACCACCCCTCATCATCGTGCAGTTCCAGTCTGGCTTAGGTATCGATCTGTCCTGATAAGGACTTACAAGAAGTCCCGGCTCGAAAACCTCATCAGGAAGCGCTGAAACCCATCTGATGTGTCCTACATCCCACTCTCCCTTGAATCTGATGTTGTGGATGGTGAATACCGTTCTTATGCCTCTGAAGAACGGATCGCCCTGGAATACCGTGTTGAGATATACAGGAATGAGCGATGTCTGCCAGTCATGGCAATGGATTATATCCGGTCTGAATCCAATAAGAGGAAGCGCTGAAAGCACTGCTTTCGAGAAATAAGCGAATCTCTCGAGATCCTGATACAGGTCATAATAAGGAACGACACCTGAGAAATACTGTTCGTTATCGATGAAATAATATGTTATCCCATTCATCTCCAGACGATGCACGCCGACATATATCCTGTTATCCATCTGGAAATAATAGATGCACTCCATCTTTTCCCTGTATTCGGGTTTTATCGCATGATAATTCGGGATTATCACGCGGATATCATACTCAGACTTGTCAAAAGCCTGAGGCAGGCTTCCTACAACATCGGCAAGCCCTCCAGTCTTCACGAACGGAACGCATTCCGATGCAGCGAAGAGAATCTTCTTCATAACAACCTCCCTTCTGGTGTTCCTTTCCATTATATACCCTGATAAAAAGAAAGGGTAGAAAATGATGTTGTTCCCTTACCGCATTTTGCGTTAAACTTCACCGAGTGTTGGAGGATTTTATGAAGGCAGTCGAACTGATGAGGAATTACGATCCAAAGGATTTCGAGGAACGTATATATTCAGAGTGGAAGGAGAAGGGTGAGTTCGGACCTGTTTCGTCCGACAAGGAGCATTTCTCCGTAGTAATGCCTCCACCGAATGTAACGGGTATCCTCCATATGGGACATGCCCTCAACAACAGTCTTCAGGATATAATCGTACGTTATCAGAGGATGCACGGTCGTCCGACTCTCTGGGTTCCTGGAACGGACCATGCAGGAATCGCTACGCAGAACGTCGTTGAGAGACAGCTTCAGAAAGAAGGTCTCAGACGTCAGGATCTCGGACGTGAGAAGTTCATTGAACGCACATGGAGCGTCAAGGAAAAGCATCATGACATCATCACGAAACAGCTTGAGAAGATGGGTTGTTCCTGTGACTGGAAGCATGAGCGCTTCACGATGGATGAAGGTCTTTCAAGAGCTGTAAGGGAAGCTTTCGTAACGCTTTATGAGCGTGGTCTCATCTATAAGGGCATGTATCTTGTCAATTACTGCCCGAAGTGCGGTACTGCGCTTGCTGATGACGAGGTCGAGTATGAGAACGTCCCAGGAAAGCTCTATGATGTGCAGTATCCATATGCAGATGGTTCTGGATACATCACTGTTGCGACGACACGTCCGGAGACGATGTTCGGAGATGTCGCTGTCGCAGTAAACCCGGATGACGAAAGATACAAGAGTGTCGTAGGCAAGGAGCTCCTTCTGCCTCTGACTGACAGACGCATACCAATCATCACCGACAGATTCGTCGACATGGAATTCGGTACCGGTATGGTAAAGATCACGCCAGCTCATGATCCGAACGACTGGGAATGCGGTAAGAGGCATAATCTCGAGGCGATAAACCTTCTTAATCCCGATGGAACGCTCAATGAGAATGTTCCTGAGAAATACAGAGGAATGAAGGCTGAGGAGGCCAGGGCTCTTGTCGTCGATGATCTGAAGGAAGGCGGATATCTTGTCAAGATCACAGATCACGCACATGATGTCGGACACTGCTACCGCTGTCATACAACAGTTGAGCCATATCTTTCCGAGCAGTGGTTCGTAAGCATGAAAACTCTTGCAGATAAAGCACTCAAGGCATGGAAGAATGGCGATATAGTCTTCTATCCGAGAAGATGGGAGAACACATATCAGCACTGGATGGAGAACATCCGCGACTGGTGTATTTCACGTCAGCTCTGGTGGGGACACAGGATTCCTGTATGGTATTGCCAGGACTGCGGTAAGATGATTGTGTCCAGAACAGATCCAGATGAATGCCCTGATTGCCATAGCCATAACCTGAAGCAGGATAGCGATGTCCTTGATACATGGTTCTCGTCATGGCTCTGGCCGTTCTCTACGCTCGGCTGGCCTGATAAAACACCGGATCTTGAGAAGTTCTTCCCGACGAATACTCTCGTATCTGCATATGACATCATCTTCTTCTGGATTTCCAGGATGATCATGGCATCTGAGGAATTCCTCGGAAAGGCACCTTTCCATGATATCGTCATCACAGGTCTTGTCCGCGATATCCAGGGAAGGAAGATGTCGAAGTCTCTCGGAAACGGAATCGATCCGATTGAGGTCATCGACAAATACGGCGCGGATGCAATGAAGTTCACGCTCTGTTATCTTGCGGCTCAGGGCCAGGATGTGATGATCGATATGGACTCCTTCCGTCTCGGATCAAGATTCGCCAACAAAATCTGGAATGCAGCAAGATATCTTCTGATGAATATCGAAGGAAGGAACCTTGTTGAGATAAAGAAGGAAAAGCTTTCGATAATGGACCGCTGGATCTACTCAAGATTCAATGCTTCTGCAAAGGAGATTGAGGAAGCGATGTCCAATTACCGCTTCAATGAAAGCGCACAGGCAATCTACTCATTCTTCTGGAATGATTTCTGCGATTGGTATATCGAAGCTTCGAAGAACAAGCTCTTCCATGGCACGGACGAGGAGAAGGATCTTCAGGTATCGATTCTCATGGATATCCTTGAGAAGAGCATGAGACTGATGCACCCATTCCTCTCATTCATCACGGAGGAAATCTATCAGAAGCTTCCAAACCATGAGGGTGATGTGATCTCCTCTTCATTTCCAGTATATGATGCCGCTCTTGATGATGCTGAAGCTGATAAGCTTGTTTCCTCTCTTCAGGAAGCATCGAGGGTTGTAAGAGCTGCTCGCGCAAGCCTTCAGATACCGCCAGAGAAGAAGCTGAAGGTGGTAGTAAGGATAAATGGCGAGAATGCTGTCTCTGCATTCATGAACGAGGAGAAGGCACTTCTTGCAACCTTCATGACAGCTTCGGAAGTCATCATCGATACAGATGGAAGTGAGGACGTTAAAGGTGCTCTTCCTGCAAGCGGCATAGGTTTTGAGGCCTTTGTCTTCGTCAGGGAAGCTATTGATATCGATGCAGAGATTAAGAAGCTGGAAGGCGAGATAGAGAAGAACGGCAAGCTTCTTGATGCATCTGATAAGAAGCTTTCAAATGAAGCTTTCATCTCTCATGCAAAGCCTGAAGCAGTTGAGAAGGAGAAATCCAAGAAGGCTGAATTCGAGGATAAGATCGCGAAAGCGAAAGCCCATATCGAGCTTCTCAGGTCTTTCTGAGAAAAGCCAGAACAGATGAAGAGGAGCTGTCGCATAAATCAGTTTTTGGGATTGGCAGCATTCATTAATCGACTACAGAGCAGGGCTTCGGTCCTGCTTTGTGCATAAAAGCAGCAGACAGGAGCCAGAATCCGGTCATCCGGGACGGAATATCCCCTTGGTATGCGTGGAATCTGGTATTTATCTGAGGATCAGCTGGCCTTCTGTTCTACCCTGAACCAGAAAGGCGTTCCTGCCCGTTCATTGGCAAGCCGTATAGAATACCTTAAGGCATTGCCAGCCATGCACAGCATCATCCATTCCGTCTCTATGTTCCTGATCCCATGTGTCCGGAATCTGCGGTAGCCGAATGCTGGACTTATACTAATAAAGTAGACAAATAAACGAAAAGGAATTAAAAAGAAGAATAGACAAGGAAATGGAGGGAGAAGACAAATGGCATATGTGCCGAAATACGAAGAGGAATCCAAGAAGAATCTGGTGGCGCTGCATAGCAACGGCAAAAGCCAGGCGGAGCTGTGCCGTGAATACGGCGTGTCAGAATCAGCGCTGGCAAAATGGATCAAGAACTACTCATC
>JADIMF010000067.1 GCA_017694915.1 Candidatus Ornithospirochaeta stercoravium | reverse complement strand
GAGGATGAAGCAGAGTCCCTTGGTGTCAGGACGAAAGCAATAAGAGCTGTTGCAATAGTTGCGGCATCTCTCATGACAGCATCCTCTGTAGCTGTAAGCGGAATCATAGGATGGGTCGGACTTGTAATTCCCCATATCGCTAGGATGATTGCAGGTCCAGATGCCAGGAAAACAGTCCCAACATCAATCATCCTCGGGTCTGCGTTCCTTACAGCTGTCGATACGATATCGAGAAGCGTGACTCACACTGAAATCCCAATCGGAATACTCACATCGTTCATCGGAGCTCCGTTCTTCCTCTACCTGATCATAAAGGAGGGCAAGAGAAATGAAGCTTGAAATCTCATCGCTCTCGTTCAGCTATGGAAGCAAGGAGATTCTGAGAAATGTCTCCTTCTCTCTTGAAAGCGGCAGAAGTACAGCGCTTCTCGGAAGAAACGGCTCTGGGAAAACGACACTGCTTCGCATCATCCTCGGTTTTCTGAAGCCTGCTTGCGGCTCTGTCAGTGTTGATGGAAAAGAAGTCTCGGAAATGAATCACAGGGAAAGGGCGAAGTTCATCGCCTATATACCACAGACTCTTACGGACATCTATCCATACACAGCCTTGGAAACGGTACTGATGGGAAGAGCTTCATCACTCTCACTATTCCAGCATCCCGGGAAAAAGGATGAGGAAAAGGCGCTTGAAGCTCTTGAGATACTCGGGATAGCACATCTTAAAAATCGTGCAGTAAACACTCTTTCAGGAGGAGAAAGGCAGCTTGTCCTCATCGCACGGGCCATCGTACAGGATGCTTCCTTCATGATAATGGACGAACCAACTGCCTCACTCGATTATTCAAATTCGCTCCTTGTGATGGAGAAGATTGAAGAGCTACGACAGGATGGTTACGGCATACTCTACTCTACCCACAGCCCTGATACAGCGCTCCAGAATGGATCGGGGATACTGCTTCTTTCAGATGGGGTATCTGAGTATATCGACAACCCTGAAGAGCTTGAGGATGGAAGGAAGCTCTCAGAGCTTTATAACAGGCAGCTCTGCATAAAAAGCATCGAAACAGAGAAAGGGAGGAAGCTTGTCTGCGTACCAGTCTGAAACTTGGTGGGATGATGAGAGGATAAGGTGGTATGACAAAGCCGCCGTCCAGACAGAATTCCATAGTCTGCTTGCAAAGGAAATAGAGAAGCATATATCAAAGGAAGAGAGAATACTGGAACTCGGAGCAGGTCTCGGATACGTTTCCGAAATCCTGATGAATGATGGTTATGATCTCACAGCCTCCGATAATGATGAGAATGCTCTTGCCGCAGCAAAAAAACGAACGGGATTTAATGACAGATTCATCCTTCTGGATTCAGAAAAGGAAGAGATTCCGCAAATCGATACTCTCCTCATGATATTCTTCGGGCGCATAAAGGAAAACGGAAATCTGGAAAAGTATCTCCGAAGTGCGGGAAAGATAATATATATCATCTCGGAACACAGGGGACAAGGAGAGGACTCAAGGCGCTTCAGAGAACCAGATGATACTGTGTCCTTTCTGGAAAAGACTCCCGGGATAACATTCAGCCATCATCATTTCTCAGCAGCATTCAATCAGCCTCTGGATAATGAGGAGGATGCAACAAGGTTCCTGAAGCGGATGTACAAGGATTCTGCTGATAAATACGCGAAGTACATCATACATGATAATGATGGACTGCTGCTTCCAAACGAAAAACACACATCGATTTTCATAATAAGGAGAAGCTCATGAAGCGACTGATCTCTATGCTCCTGCTCTTTGCCGCTGTGATGTCGGCAAGTGCAGCAGTATTCACGGATTCTCTTGGAAGAGAAATAGAACTTCCAGATACCATTGATGGAATAGCACCTTCTGGAAACCTCGCACAGCTTGTACTCTATTCCGTTGCACCAGAGAAGATAACGGGATGGTCTTCAAGGCTTTCCGGCAGTGCCAGGGAGTATTTCACCCAGGATGTTGTCAATCTGCCTGTATTCGGCACTTTCTATGGGAAGAAAGCCAATCTCAATAAAGAAGCTCTGATGGCAGCCGCCCCTGATGTTGTCATCGACATGGGAGAAATAAAAGGTTCTAAAGAAACAATGATCGCAGATCTCGATAAACTACAGGATGATATCCTCATCCCGGCCATCTTCATCGAGGCCTACCTTGATAACACTCCGGAAGTCTACAGAACCGTCGGAAAATTACTGGGTGAAGAGGAGAAATGCGAGAAGCTTGCTGTTTTTGCTGAAGAGGCAATCAATATGGCAGCTGAAGCGAGAACAAAGATCGAGGATCCTGTTACAGTATATTACTCATCCTCTGCCGATGGACTTCAGGCTATTCCGGAAGGAAATTTCCATGGCGAAGTGATAGAAAAAATAGGTGCAGAGAATGCCGTCAAGGCATCGCTTGGCGCTTCTGCGGCTGAAATATCGCTAGAGGAACTCTATATGTCAGATCCTGATGTGATTCTGCTTACAGAGCAGGATGCCTATGACGAGGTCACGACAAATCCATTATGGAGCCCTCTTTCAGCTGTAATTAACAACAGAGTGTATCTCATTCCATCAGAGCCATACCCGTTCATCGATAACCCTCCCGCAACAAACAGGATCATAGGAATATACTGGCTCGGGAATCTTCTTTATCCGGAGCTGTATCCTATCAATATCATCGAGGAGACGAAGGAATTCTATTCGCTTTATTACAACCACGAACTGACTGATGAGGATGCCGCGCGTATCCTGGGACTCTGAATGAAAAAAGGAGCTAAAGTCATAAGACGATAGCTCCAATCCGTTATTCTCAAGAGTCTGCTTACTTTATTCTCGGGGTTGCTTTATCAAGAAGCTCTCCGAGTTTTGCAGATGGGTTCTTGAACTTTGCAAGGAATATCATTGCGGCGATGATGTAAGGCTTATAGGATGCCTCCTTGTAAAGAGGAACAAGGTAGCGGTCGAATACAGAAGCATCAACCTCGCCTTCCTTACAGCTTACACCTGTGATGTCAGCAGGAAGACAGTGCATATAAAGCGCCTTGCCGTCTTTTGTCGTCTTCATAAGCTCTTCAGAGCATGTCCAGTTCTTGAACTTCGCGTTGTTCTCAAGACACTTCTTCTCAAGATCCTTGAGCTCGTCGAACCTTCCCTCTCCTACAAGCTTTGTTCTCTCTTCCATCACAGCAAATGGTGCCCATGACTTCGGATAAACGATATCAGCATCCTTGAATGCCTCTTCCATCGTGTTGACTTTCTTGTATGAACCGCCGGAAGCTGCTGCATTCTTTGCGGCAATCTCCTCAACATCGCTCATCACATCATATCCTTCCGGATGTGCGAGAACGACATCCATACCGAATCTTGTGAAGAGACCGATGACACCCTGCGGAACGGAAAGCGGCTTACCATATGATGGAGAATATGCCCATGTCATGGCGACCTTCTTTCCCTTGAGATTCTCGACACCGCCGAAATGGTTGATTACATGAAGGAGATCCGCCATGCACTGTGTCGGGTGGTCGATATCACACTGAAGGTTTACGAGTGTCGGACGCTGCTCAAGAACACCATCCCTGTATCCTTCCTGTACAGCCTCGGAAACGCTCTTCATATATGTATAACCCTTTCCGATATACATATCGTCGCGAATACCGATGACATCGGCCATGAAAGAAATCATGTTTGCAGTCTCTCTTACAGTCTCGCCATGAGCGATCTGGGAAACCTTCTCATCGAGGTCCTGAACCTCAAGTCCAAGAAGATTACATGCAGATGCGAATGAGAATCTCGTGCGTGTCGAATTATCGCGGAAGATCGAAATGCCAAGTCCTGAATCAAAGACCTTTGCAGAGATATTATTCTCCCTCAGTCCTCTGAGTATCTCAGCAACCTTGAATACAGCTGCAATCTCATCATCGCTCTCCTTCCATGTATGGAAGAAATCATTGAGGTACATCTTTGAAGTATCGAGAGCCTTGAGCTCCTCAATCATCCTCTTGATATCTACCTTATCTTTGGCCATAACGGTCCTCCTTAACATAAAAGACATTATCACAGGTGGCAACAGCTTTCAATCTTTATTTGTTGCATATTGTTGCGATAACTTTGTAATTACGCCATAATTTCTTTAAATATAACAAAATACATATCTACTCACATGTTTTAATGGAACGTTTTGGTACGTTTTAATACCATAAATATAACAATTTTTTATACGGTTATTTTTTGATTTTGTGGTATATTTTGCTTATGAAACTCATTTGAGGATTTTTTGGAGAGAGAAAATGCTGGACAAAGATTTGTTTTCAACGGGATTAAGTCATGCCCTCTCATCTCTGTTGGCGCCTTTGCTACCAGAAGGAATACTGATAGATTCGACAACCCTCCTTAGGGCTTACAGCACTTTCCAATATTATAAGATCCCTAATTCTATAAGGCCTCCAAAATCTCAATTTATTCTTGGTTTGGATCCTTCGCATAATGGTTATTTGGAATGTGATATGAGCTTCACTAAATTTACAATCGCTCGTTTTATTTTATCTGTGTTACCCAGTTACGTCGGAGATCCAATTGCCATTTGGAGAAATCAAGAAATGCATGTTGCGAAGTTCCTCGAGAAGTCAAGCAACACAGAAGAATTTCAAGAGATAAAAACCACAAGCCGAGAATTAACCGCATTCGCTTTTGCATTTGCCATTGTTACAATTAGGAAAATATACAGAAAAATGTGTTTTTCGGGAAAGCCCGCAGAAGAAACAGAACATAACACAGAAGAATCACCAGCTTCAATTAAAGTTAGTGATATTTATAATGATTATATAACGGAAGCAAAAGAAGCTCTTATTCCTTTTCTTGATAAGCCAGCTTTTAAATCCTATTTAGAGCCAATTTGCTATATAAGCCAAACCTCTCCAAGAAGGCTTTTGGCGCCGGATGCTATAAAATGCGCATCTATGCTGATAAGCAATATGTTTACTGAACTCAATGCATCTTATAAAGATACTCTTAATTTTATATTCGATTCCATTACGAATAAAAGCTGGGAAGGAAGAATTACTGAATCCAGCTTTTCTAAAGGATATCTTGATCAACCACTACTCCAAAAAGATATTGACCATCTACATTATCTTATTAGTGGTCAAATTGATTCTAAAGAACTACTGAAATGTTTGGACGTTTTCAAGAAGAAAAATAAATATGCAGCACAAAATAGTGAAGGAATAAGATCAATAGAGGATTCAAGATATAGGAGAAATGATGCGGCCCTTGAAATCAGCATTGCGTTAAGACTGTTTATATCTGAGGTCATATCGCAAGAGACCCCCAGTTGCCTTATTATCCTGCCATCGCCAGCCTTTATTTCAGCATGGGCTGCAGAATCCGTGCTTAACGGGGTTAAGGTAGAGTTCATCATGCCGGAAGATATATCAGCAAAAATAATGGAGACATATTTTAGCCTAAATAGCTTTTATGCGCCATCTCCTAGAGAGGATTTTTCATTTAAGGGTTTTGATGACTGGATACATGAATTAAGTCAGCAGAAGCAACTGGGACAGAATCGGATTCTGATTTTTGAAAATAGATATCAAACATTGAACGGAAAATCTCATTTGGCCAAAGAAGAAGAAAAAGAAATCGAACTAAAAAAACAAAAAGCTTCCAATATAATATGTTCCAAGGCTTCTAGTGATACCATCTTTTTTGGTTTATCCCCTGATGTAGCTCTAAATGATTTGCAATATCTTTCAGGGGCATTGTTAGCTTCATCTGATACGAAAGTACGATATATGAGCGATATATATGTAATACCACGAAGAGGAAAAAACGGAGTTGAAGCAGGACAAAGTTCAAAGAAAAAAGTTTTCTGGAAAATCAAACCAAGAGAACAATATGAAGCTGCAACAGCAAAATGTCAGTATCTGAAAGCAGCTCCTAACGTCATACTCTCTTCTAATCAGCTACCTGTCTATACAGGATCCTATCGTGCTTATATATCTGATGATTCGGCGATTATATGTAAGGATATGTCGAAGTTTTTAACCTATTCTGCGAGTTTGAGAGCATTCATCACAGACAGGAAATTAAAAGAAAACAAAGTAAAGAACTCTCCTCAAGAGTTTCTTTTCACACCAGAGATCCGAGTTTTTTACACCACTAAGATTCATAAACAACAAAATAAAAACAATGAAAAAATATCAAATATTCTGGTTGCATATGTTAGAAAATATAAGGACAAAGATGAACTTGAGGCGACAGGGAACCAGCTGGTTCCAAGTAAAAAGGAAATCCCTATTTCCTTGGATTTTTCTTTGGCAGAGATTGAGCATAAGATAGTAAATTCTTACCTGCCTGAGATAATTGGATCTCATTCAGATAAGGAGAATTCAAGGGAAATTCGAACTGTAATAGCGGAATCATATAAAGCTCATTTCTTTGATAAGGACATGATTTCAATTGGCACATATATCTATATACATCCAGAACTGGATAGAATACCTTTCGACATTCCTAAAAATGCAGGTGCAGAAAAAGAGCGATACTATCTATATGAGCTTCTTTGGTCAATTCGGGCAAAGTTTATACGATTCCTAGAGATAGACGATATCAATGAAGCTCTTGGTCAGGTTATCCCTGAAAGAAGTGAATCTTTGAATGCAAAAATACTAAGATCAATATACAACGTACTTGAAGAGGCGAGGAAACAACATCTCTGCAAAGATAATGTAATTGCAAAGTTCCTAGCTGATGAAGAGCGAGTGACAAAAGCTTTTTATCATCTTAGACAGGCATATGTAAAAAGGATACTCAGCGTCGTCGAGTTCCGTTCCGTATATGATGTAATCATAGATAAGCTAAGAGAAGATGCTTCATATATAGGAATTCTTATCAAGCTTCTAACCGGTCTAGATAGCCATATTGTCTGCGCTCTATCTAGAGCCGATTTCCGGAATTGCCTATCCTATCCATTTCACCTGTTTGATGTGTACAGACAGGCTTCTGGCAATGGCGAAGATATCCTTACCCTTCACAGTGATGATGATATACGGCGCATTCCTTGTATGCCAATCCTTGCTGAAAGGATCGATATGATACTAAAAGAGCAAGATGGTGGGCTTATAGTGCAGTGCGAAGATGAAGCAAAAGTAGGCAGATCTGCATTCAAGCCGTGTGTATTAGACGCTTATGCCAAGGATGTAATTAACACGGCGGGAATAAAAGGTATTGATATTACTATATCCACCAACGATGGATCTGGCCTAGAAGTTGATTTAGGAAAATATAAAGGTGATATATTTAGAGAAAACATCCGATATTGGATGCTTAAATTTGGATTTAATAATGATGAGATTGCATATCTTTTAGGAAACAAACGCCCCACAACCTTTGGAAACTATTATTGTGACTTCAGCAATGACTTTACCCAATTAAGACTTTAT
>JADIMF010000066.1 GCA_017694915.1 Candidatus Ornithospirochaeta stercoravium | reverse complement strand
ATTTGTTTGGATAAAAAGCTGAAAATGCCATGAAAGATCATAACTGATGGTCAATACTGAGACCTCAAAGTCACACATTCTGCATATTCATGCAGCTTTTCATTGAAGACCTGAGTTTTGAAAAAAGCTCTTTCGATTCTATGTTGAACATGGTTTATGCTGGCCAGAAAATTCTAGGAGGACGATTGCTTCTGGCAGAATGCGTTGATGATCTTATTGGATATTACGAGGATCGAAAATTTCTCCACCTTTATAAAAGCAGCAACAATGGACTAAATCAGATGGTTCGTTTCCTTTAACAATACGTAAACGCATTGGTCTTCTCTTGGGAATATCCTGATATCAGAATATAAAAAGAAAACAAACTCTTAGAAACCTCCATAGAAATGGTGATGGTGAAATATATAGTTTAATTCTTTTAGCTTTCCAAAGTTCTGCATATAAGTGCTCAAAATGAAGTGATTATCTCCTTGAATGGATGAAAAGTTAGTCTTTAAATTAACGTTAATCTAAAATTTTGTACAATTTTCTTAGTTTTTCCTTGGATTTTTATTGCAGAATTGGGTATCGATGTTAACATTAATCCATGAGAGCAACCTTGAAGACCATCGCAGAAGCAACAGGTTTCTCGATAAACACAGTATCGAGGGTGCTCAGGAATGACCACAGAATCAGTAATGAAACAAGCATTTTAATAAAGGGAAAAGCAGAGGAGCTTGGCTATATTCCAGATGCAATAGCGTCAAGCATGAGAAAACCAAGAAGCATGACAATTGGTGTTGTCAGCGCTGATTCCTCCAATCCGTTCTTCAGTGAAGTCATAAGAGGTATTGGCGAGAAAGCGGAGGAACTCGGATACCAGATGCTTATAGGCAATACCGAAGAAAACGCCTCAAAGGAAGAACATCTTATAAAGCTTTTCCTTTCAAGAAAGGTCGATGGCCTTCTCGTAATGCCGACATTCGAAAAAGATGAGAAACACAGAGCCTTCTACTCCACCCTACCTGTCCCTTATATCTTTGCAGGAAGGTATATAGAAGGACTTGAGAATCATAGCATCCTGCACAGTGATGAATATGGAGAGAGAAGCGTGTTCGAATACCTTCTCAGGAATGGACACAGAAGCATTCTATATCTCTCGGGACCTGAGAATGTAAGCAATACCGAAGCAAGGGACAGGGGTATGGAGGAAGCTTACAATGACCTGGGTCTTGCAATAGAGAGGAAGAACATCTTCCATCTTACAGGGCATGCAGAGGATGGTTACCATGCTGTGAATACCGCGCTTAACAGGGGAATGGAGTTCTCAGCAGTTGTCTGCTTTAACGACATTATCGCAATGGGAGTGCTTAAAAGCCTTTCCGAGAATGACTTATCCGTTCCAGATGATGTTGAGGTAATCGGTTATGACAATCTCATGTTCTCCCAGTTCATGCAGCCTTCGCTTTCAACGGTAGATGTTCCAAAGCACAGACTTGGATATAAAGCAATGGAAGTTCTCAACGAGCATATAGAGAATCCTGAACTTCCTTATAGAACGGAAAATCTCCCTGTACGGCTTGTCTTCAGGGACAGCACGGCAAGGGAAAAGATAAGACGATCATAGAAAAGGAGGAAAACTATGAGAAAAGGGCTTATCACAATGGTAGCACTGCTTCTAGCCGGAGCGATGTTATTTGCATCTGCAGCCCCCGAAACACAGGAGACTGAAGGTCCTATCGAACTGAAATTCTGGTCCTTATTCACAGGAGGAGATGGAGAGTTCTTCAATGCGATGATCGACAACTTCAACGCATCACAGGATGAAATCCATATGACGAATGACATGGTCAGATTCGATGATTACTACACAAGGCTCACAACAGCTCTTGCAGCTGGAACTGCTCCTGATGTAATCGTTCTGCACCAGGCAAGACTCATAAACTATGTCCCATCTGGAGTTCTTCTTCCTCTCGATGATTATGTATCAGAAGAAATGCTCACTGATTTCCAGACAGCTCCACTCGAGGCATGCCGCATGGATGGAAAGCTTTATGCGATTCCATTCGATGTTCACCCGATAGTAATGTACAGCAACAAAGCTCTTCTTGAAGAAGCCGGAATCACAGAGCTTCCTCAGACAGCTGAAGAGTTCGTGGAAGCTGCAAAGAAGGTGAAGGAAACTACAGGTCAGTGGGGTTCCCTCATTGATAACACAACAGGAACATATAAGGCATATACCCTTACAAGACTCTTTGTATCCCTCGTAAACCAGCAGGGCGGATCGATGCTCACCGATGATTACAGCGCAGCTGCTTTCAACAATGAGTATGGCTACAACGCACTTGTATGGCTTCAGGAGCTTCTCAATGAAGGAGTGAACCCGAACGAGCTCGATTACGATGCAGCAATGAACATGTTCAGACTCGGAGAAGGTGCATTCTACTTCAATGGCGTATGGGCAACAGGAACAATGGAACAGGCAGAAGGACTTGATTTCGTTGCTAGCCCACTCCCGCCATTCATGGGAAAGAGCGCGGCTTGGACAGATTCCCACACATTTGCAATCCCAGTACAGAAGGATCAGGATCCTGCAAAGATTGAAGCAGCTATCAAGTTCATGGACTGGATGACAGCTAATGCAGACCAGTGGGCACTTGCTGGTAATATTCCTACAAGGAACAGCGTTCTCGAGGGAGAAGCATTCAACGCGCTTCCATACAGAGCTGACTATGCAGCAGCAGTATCTACAGTTGTCGCAAACCCACCAACTCCAGCTTGGGGAGAGATCTATGAGACAATGAGCGATCTTTTAGAGAGCGCGGTTACAAAGAATGAGGATCCGCAGACAGCGCTTGACGGCATGGAGAGCACAGTCAACGAGATCATCAGCCATTATTGATCTTCAGCTCCCCTTCGGGGGAGCGATTATCCGGTATTCTCCGAGGAGGATACCAGATAATCTTGGAGGCTTTATGATACCAGGTAATAAAGATACAAGGGATGGAATCCTATTCTCACTGCCTTTCCTGATAGTCTTCGTGCTTTTCATGGTTTATCCCCTGCTATTCGGCTTCTATATAAGCTTCTTCCAGTGGAATATACTCGGGACACCAAAGTTCCTTGGACTGCAGAACTATGCGGAGCTATTCCATGATGAGAAGTTCTGGTCTTCGCTATGGCACACTGTTCAGTTTGTTCTGATGACAACGCCTGTGCTTCTTGTGATGGGTTTTCTGATGGCGCTCCTTGTCACAAGCAAGTCTCCTCTGAAGGGAATACTTGAAACCTGCTTCTTCGTTCCTTACATATTCTCAATGACTGTTGTAGCCACGCTCTGGGCCTGGATAATGCAGAAGGATTTCGGAATCATAAACCAGGTTCTAGGGCTCCTTGGAAAGGAGGGAGTAAGCTGGCTTACCAGCGAGAAGAATGCGATGTGGTCAATTTCCATTGCAACATACTGGTGGACAGCTGGCTTCAACATGGTTCTATTTACAGCCGGTATCAAGCAGATATCAAAGGAGATATATGAAAGCGCTATAGTGGATGGAGCAAATACTTTCCAGAGCATAATCCATATAACGATACCTCTTGTGAAACCTACCACCATTCTCTGCCTGATTCTCCAGATAATAGCCTCCTTCAATGTATTCGGACAGGTATATGTAATGACAGGAGGCGGCCCTGCGGGTTCTACCAGGGTTCTTATCCAGTACATCTACGAAACAGGCTTCAGCTATTTCAGAATGGGATACAGCGCAGCTATGAGCTACATACTTTTCATAATCATCATGGCTGTTTCCGTGATGCAGTATGTTTTTCTGGGAAGGAGGAATGACTGATGCGTAATAAGAAAGCTATAATCTACCGTATCCTTGAAGTTCTCCTCCTTCTTATCTGGGTATTTCCCCTTGTCTGGATGGTCATAACCTCGCTGAAGTTCGAGAATGAGGTTGTTACAAGGAATTTCACATTCCTTCCCGAGAACCCTACCCTTCAGAACTATATCGATGCCTTTCAATCGACATATATCCTGCAGTGGCTTCTGAACTCACTCATCATAAGCCTTGTCACGATGGTTGCGACATTCATTCTGGATGCGCCTATCGCATATGCATTTGCCAAGATAAGGTTTCCAGGACGCAATATACTCTTCTGGGCTGTGATGGCTGGAATGATGGTTCCTTTCCAGGTTCTTATCGTGCCTCTGTATCTGCAATTCAATTCCTACGGGCTTGTTAATACCCTGTCAGCTGCGATAATACCCCGCCTTGCAATGCCTATAGGAATATTCATACTGAGACAGTTCTATGAAGGAATACCGGATGCATTGGAGGAAGCCGCTTTCATAGATGGAGCAGGAAGACTGAGAACATTTGTCAGGATAATCCTGCCACTTGGAAAGGCTGCTGCAACAACAGTTATAATCCTCGCATTCATAAATGCATGGAATGACTTCCTATGGCCTCTCATCGCTATAAATGAATCTCAGAAATATACCATCACAGTAGGTATAGCGAACTTCCAGGGAACGCATGGAACACAGTACTCGCTTATAATGGCGGGTGCCGTGATCGCCTCGATTCCGGAACTGATCTTCTTCCTCATCTTCAGAAGAAAGATCATAGATGGAATAGCAATGACAGGAATCAAGGGATGAAGATTAATCTCAGAGCTAATGTAAATGGAATAGAACTTGATGTTATGGGATTTCCAGCTGTCATAGATGGCCTGGTTCTCGAAAAGGAGGAGCATGAGGATGGATTCACGCTCTCCCTTCTTGCAAATCGTGACGCAGACGTTTCCATGGAGGTTTCATTCCAAGACAACACATCCCGCTTCTTCGTTCCGTCAGTCTTGTATGATGGAAATCCTGACGGAGAGGGGCTCTTCCCTACCTCTAAGCGTTCGCCATATTGGACTTTCGAAGAGACGAGGATGCCACTACCTGGAATTATCGGAACAGAGACAGAAGAAGGCTGGAGATTCATCTATCTTGATGAATGCAGTGACGGGAAAGCGCTGTTCTCCTCAGGCTGGGATGCAGCTGGAATCAAGTTCTTGATGCCTCCGCATGAAACACCATGGAGCTACAGAGGCAAAAAGAAACTTATAAAGACAGCTAAGCCAGAACCTGTCATGCTGAAGAAAGGAGAAAAAATAGAAAGACGCTTCTTCATCAAGGAAGAGAGAGGAAAGCTTTATGATGCATATAGGGATTTGATCAAAAGCATCTCTGAAGAAGAAAAACTCAGACAAGGCTGGGATGAGTATAAGGCGCTGAAACTTGCAAGGCTTCTGAATATGGTCATTCCGATGGAGGATGATACCGCCTCCCTTATAATGGGAGAAGGAAATGGGGCTGTTGATGATGTCTATAAATTCACAGCAGGATCTTTCCTTGTCAAATCCATTGAAGCCGCTACAGCTTTCATGAGAACTTCAGATACGGTTCTTTCCAGAGTCCAGACTACTCTCAATAGCACACTGAAGCGAATAGGTGCTTCATCGATTGAGGAGATAGCGAAAAAAATAGGAGAATTCTTTCTTAAATGTGAGACAAATAAAGGTTTTTATCAGGATTCAGTTGATCTCATCAGCGGTGAGCGCGGTGGATACCTTGGAATAAGCGAGCATCCGGAGTTCAGATATCTGATGAACGCGAGATGCACAGGCGAAGCGATGAAAGCTTTCATAGATTTATATGATGAGACCGTATACAAACCTTTTCTGGAGCTTCCGAAGCGTATCGCTTCGTTCTATATTAAGCACCAGCTTGATACAGGATCATTCGGACGCTGGTGGGACAAGGATGGAAATGCAATAGACAGCAAAGGTACAAACGGAGCTTATATTGCAGTGATGCTTCTTCGTCTCATCCCATATCTTGATAATAAGGAAGAAGCAGTTTCCGCACTCAAAAAAGCAATAAAGTACTATACAGAGCTTGCGCTTTCAGATGAATTCCATGGCGATACCCTGGATGCGGATTCCACAGATAAGGAAGCAGGAGTGGCTATACTCTCACTGCTTTTAACAGCAGCTGAGAAGGGTTACAGAGATGAGAGAGTAATGCAAGGAGCTAATGAAGCTGCTTCTTTTATCCTCACCTGGATCTGGCAGAAACAATCATATCTTCCACCAAGCTCCCCGCTTGGGAAAATGGGATTCTCGACAAAGGGCATGTCGTCTGTTTCAGCAGCTCATCATCATCTTGATTTCTACGGAATGCTCATCGCCTATCTCTATCTGCGGCTATGGAGACTAACAGGAGAAGTGTTCTGGAAAGCACAGGCTGTAATGCTTATGAACACATGCCTAAGTCTTATCGGGACTGAGGAAAATGGATACCTTGGAAGAGACAGAAGCGCTGAAGGCTGGCAACCTGAGCAGATAAACCATACCTCCTGGGATTATTTCTCAGATGAGAGCAAGATGAATGGCTATGCCGGTATTGATATAGCATGGGTAAATGTTCTTGGTTACAGCTCACTATTATCTATTGAAGAGGAATTTCCGGAAATCTTCCTCCGGTAGAAAAGCGTATTGGAGGAAGGACTGTCATTGTAGCATTCGGTTCTCTCAAAGCCTAGCTTCTCGTAGAGCTCCACAGCACTCTGAAGCTCTGGAAGCGTGTCGAGATAAATCCAGCTGTATCCTATCTCCACAGCATCTTCAAGGATTTTCTCCACAAGTACTGTAGCAATACCATGACCTCGATACTCAGGGCGCACATAGAGCCTTTTCATCTCGCATTTCTCATCATCGAGCTTTCTGAGCGCTATACACCCGGCTATCTTTCCATCAAGGAGAGAAAGATATAATTTTCCCTCAGGCTTCATATATTTTCTTGAGGGATTCCTCTCCTCTTCTCCATAATGCTGTATATCGAGATAGAGCTGGAATGAAGGATCAATGGACACAAGCATGGCTGTATATTCAGCAAATAGCTCTCTCACATCATCTAGGCGATCATATCCCTCAATTATTTCCAGCATATACGGAATATAATATCGTGGAGAACATCAAGCAACTCTCTTCCATTAAGACGGATTAGGTAGATTATACAGTTCCTCTCCTGTGATTCTTCCGCTCCCATCTTTCTCAAAGCCTGAAGATGCTACAAATCCGATTGCTGAGACTTTCAGACCTGCAAGCTCATCTTCCAAGAAACATTGCAACTCCTGTTTACCAAAATCAATTTAACCAAAATGAATTATTGTAGAGCTTTTTTCAAAACTCAGGTCTTCAATGAAAAGCTGCATGAATATGCAGAATGTGTGACTTTGAGGTCTCAGTATTGACCATCAGTTATGATCTTTCATGGCATTTTCAGCTTTTTATCCAAACAAAT
>JADIMF010000065.1 GCA_017694915.1 Candidatus Ornithospirochaeta stercoravium | reverse complement strand
AGCATATTGGAAGAACCGCAGCCAAAGCTCTCATACAATGGCACGGAATTCAGGTTCCTCGGATGGTTTGAAGAGAATTCAGATGTTCCGTTTGACTTCAGTACCGAAATCAGCAGAAACATGGTGCTTCACGGCAGATGGGAGGAATACACGATATCCTCGTCAGGTGAATTCATCACCTATAATTCCAATGGATTGCTGAAATGGGCAGAGTCTGCTTCATCATCATTTGCGCTTATTGCAGATATCACTATCTCAGATGAATGGAGGCCAATAGGTACATCCACTACCCCGTTCAACGCTGTATTCGAAGGAAACGGGCATTCAATCTCCGGTACACGGATTACAGGGGATAAAGATCATAACGGCTTCTTCGGGTATATCGGAAACAACGGAACTGTCAGGAATCTTAAGCTTACAGGAGTAAGTATCAAGGGTTCTGATTCAGCAGGAGGTATCGCCGGAGAAAACCTCGGCACTATCGAGAACTGCCATGTGACTGGAACAATAGAAGAATCAGAGATAGCAGGAGGCGGTATCGCAGGACGCAACAGGGGTACAATCTCCGACTGCAGTTCCTCGGTGGTTTCCAAAGGATACGGCGATGCTGGCAGTATTGCAGGAATCAACTATGGAGTGATTGAGAACTGCACTGGTACAGGATCTGTGAGCGGAGAGTATGCGATAGGAGGTATTGCAGGTCTGAATATCTCAGGAGGGAAGATCCTTTCTTCAGCTTTCTCAGGAACAATTTCAGATGGATACTATGCAGGCGGAATTGCTGGTTGTAATGATGATAACAGCCTTATATCTGGCTGCTCCTTCACAGGGAATATCCAGGACATGGATTGGTACATCGGAGGAATAGCAGGACTCAATTCACAGGAATCAACGATAGAACTATGCACCTCTTCAGGGAACATAACAGGAAAGGATGAGGCTGGCGGCATCGTAGGATACAATTTCGCAGGATATGTCTATGCCTGTTCATTCTCCGGGACTGTACACAGCGATACGATATGCGGAGGAATAGCGGGAATAAGCATGGGACTCCTTGAAGCTTGTTATTCATCGGGAACAGTAAGTGCCGATAGCACCGCAGGCGGTATTGCGGGAATCAACAGATTCCATGAGATGACGGGCTGTTACACAACAGGTGATACGACTGCTGCCGACGAAGCGGGAAATATTGCAGGACGTAATGAGAACGCATCTGTTTCCGTCTGTTACTGGCAGAATGATAATGATCTTCCGGGAATAGGAAGCAGTATGTCATCAAAGACTGCTGAAGTATATGAAATAGACGAAGAGCACACATGGGAAAATGCGATGAGTACTATGAATGCTGCTATTTCCGGAAGCGGTTATAAATACAAGATCAACGCAGATGAAGATACATCGGCCTTCCCTCTTGTAATCGAGAAAATATGATTACCTAACAGCAATCCCCCTTCGGCTCACACCAAAGGGGGATTTCATTCACTGTAATATTTCTATCAGCCAATAGCCTTGAGTACGAAGTCGATAACGAACAGTACAGATGCTACTGCGATAATCGGATGGATCTCGTTGGCTTTCTTTGTACAGATCTTTGTAAGGCAGTACATGATGAAGCCTGCTGCGATACCGTTTGTAATACCATATGTGAAGCTCATGATTGCGACAGTGAAGAATGCAGGAACAGCGTCCTCGAAATTCTTCCACTGTATTTCCGCAAACGGCTCAACCATAAGAATACCGACGACGATGAGAGCCGGAGATGTGGCAGCTCCAGGAACCATTCCGATAAGTCCTGAGAACGGTAGACAGATAAGGAACATGATAGCTGTCGTCAAGCTTGTAAGGCCTGTACGTCCACCAGCTGCGATACCTGCAGAGCTTTCTACGAATGTAGTTGCATTGCTTGTACCGAAGAGAGCGCCGATACTTGTTGCGAAGCTATCTGCGACAAGAGCTTTGTCGAGGCGGCTCTTGAATCCTGATCCTTCGAGTGCTTTCTCATCCTCAGCGTCGAATATATGGCTCTTTCTGCCAGTGCCGATGAATGTTCCGATTGAATCGAATGTATCGGAAAGGCTCATCGAGAAGATCGTGACGATTACGAATGGAATCTTTGCTGGATCGGAGAAAAGAGATCCGAAACCGGGCTTGCCGAAGAAGCTGAATGCTACATCCCTGAAACCCTGTACAGTCTCATTTCCTGAGAAGATTGTCTCCGGAAGAACCGTAACACCCATTGGGATACCGATGATTGTCGTTGCAACGATTCCTATAAGGATAGCTCCCCTTACCTTCATCACCATCAGGATGATGATGATAAGAAGTCCGATTACAGACAGTACGAGGTGCGGGGCATTGAATGGCTGCATACCAGGCGTAACGCTAGGATAAGCACCTGTGAAGGAGATAAGTCCCGCATTATTGAGTCCGAGATATGCGATAAAGAGGCCAATACCACCACCTATTGCATTCTGAAGACTCTCAGGAATGGATTTCACAATTGCCTTTCTGAGCTTTGTTACGGTAATGATGATGTTTATGACACCGCAGATGAAAACCATTGCAAGCGCCTCCTGCCATACAAATCCGCCTGCAAGGCAGATTGTATATGTGAAAAGCGCATTGAGGCCCATTCCAGGGGCAACTGCATATGGAACATTGGCAAAGAGAGCCATGATAAGCGTTCCGATAGCTGCGGAGAGACATGTTGCAACAAATACACCATGCCAGCTCATCCCTGTCTCGCCAAGCATATTCGGATTTACGAATATGATGTAGGCCATAGTGAAGAACGTTGTAAGGCCGGCTACGATTTCGGTCTTTACATTAGTCTTTTTCTCTTCGAGGCAGAAGAAATCCTTCATACTTCCTCCTTTTGGAATCTGAATAGGATCCGCAAACGAATCCTGCTAACCATAGATATTATAAAGCGGTTTTTCACGGTGGCAATCTTAATCTTCATGTTGTATTTTGTGCATCAACATTCACAAAAGCTTTATTTGCATTGTTATCAAAACGGCGTTAGCCTTTAATCATGGATAGAAAAACTGCAAAGACATTGATTGATGCGGCAGCTGGCCGCATTAAGTCCGATCTTGTAATACGTAATGCTGAAGTCATCGATGTATTCAATAGGAATACTTTCAGAAGCGATGTTTATATAAAAGATGGCCTCATCGTCGGCTTCAGCGGTGAACGAGAAGCTGAAGAGGAATTCGATGCTGAAGGAAGATATCTCATACCGGGTTTCATCGACGCACACTGCCACATCGAATCATCGCATCTATCACCTTCCGAATTCTCGGATGCAGTAGTTCCATGTGGTACGACAACAGTCATTGCAGATCCTCATGAGATATGCAACGTGACAGGACTGGATGGAATGGAATATATGCTGAAAGCCTCTGAGAACATACCGCTTTCAGTATTCCTCATGTTCCCATCCTGTGTTCCTGCTACCCCATTCGAGCATTCCGGAGCTATCCTGAACGCACCGGAGATAGAAAAATATATCGACAACCCGAGGATTCTCGGGCTTGGAGAGATGATGAACTATCCAGGCGTCGCAGGTGCAGATGACACAGTTCTCGACAAGCTTGAATGCGCATACAGCAGAAAAAAGAACATCGACGGACATGCCCCTTCGATAACTGGTTCCGCACTTGATGGATATGCATCCGCAATGATCACAACAGATCATGAATGCGAAACACCGGAAGAACTGAGGGACAAGGTCAGGAAAGGCATGTTTGTAATGCTCAGACAAGGCACGGCATGCCGGAATGTCCTGCAGCTTCTGCCGGGTGTCGATATTATGAACTCGTCAAGGATGCTTTTCTGCACAGACGACAGACAACCTCAGTCGATTGTCAATGAAGGGCATATAAACTATGGTGTTTCGCTTGCTATCCAGAACGGCCTCGATCCGATTACCGCGATATCTATGGCAACGCTTAACGCTTCAATCTGCTATGGGCTTAAGGACAGAGGGGCAATAGCTCCTGGACGGCGTGCTGATTTCTTCCTTGCATCATCAATAGACAATGGCATAAAGGCAGAGGAAGTCTTCATAGCCGGAAAGCTTTCTGCAAAGAACGGAAAGGTTACAGCAAAGGCAATTCATACAGCTCCGGAGAATGTTGAAGGACGGATGGATGTAAAGGATTTCTCCGAAAAGAAACTCTCGCTCCGTCCAGACTCGGATCATGTAAGGGTAATCGACATAATTCCTGGCGGAGTTGTCACGGGAAATGGCGAGGCGTACATAAAACGGGACGAGAACGGTGAATGGATACACGAAGATGACAAGGATATCCTGAAACTTGCCGTTATAGAGCGCCATCATGGAACAGGCAATGCCGCGACTGCCCTGATAAGGGGCTATGGAATGAAGCATGGCGCTGTAGCAACATCCATTGCGCATGATTCGCATAACATAATCGTTATCGGCGATAACAACAGTGATATGTCACTTG